>JAFQOC010000431.1 GCA_017420845.1 Clostridia bacterium | reverse complement strand
CATTGGAAGAACGGCGAGGATCTGGCGACCCTCCCCGACAACGCCGACCTCCTGATCCACGCCCACTACGCCCGTCCCGTGGACCGCGACGCCCCCTACGCCGAGAACCAGGCCGATCTGCAGGCGGTGCTGGAAGCCCTCAAGACCTGCCCCGGCATCGAGCGCATGAGTCTGGAATGCTCCTATAAGCCGGATTTCGATACGGCGCTCATGCGGGCGAGACCGCTGATGGAGATGTTCAGATGAAGCTCTACATCGTCCGCCACGGCCAATGCGAGTGGAACGCTCTCCACAAGGTCTGCGGCTCCACCGACTCTCCCTTGACCGAAAAGGGCCGCGCCCAGGCCGCCGAGACCGCCGCGCTGGTTGCTGAAATGACCAAGGATGAACCGATCGACCTCATCATCGCCTCCCCCCTCTCCCGCGCCCTGGAGACGGGAAAGGCCATCCAGGCCGCCTGCGGCGGGATTCCCCTCATCACCGACGACCGCATCCGCGAGATCAACTTCGGGGACAACGAGGGGAGGGACACCCGCGACCCCGACTTCCAGGCCGAGAAGCGGATCTTCCCACGCCGTCACCCAAACGGGGAGTCCATGCTGGGGTTCACCCACCGCATCTACGGCTTTCTGGAGGACATCCGCGCCCGCTACCCCGACAAGGTCATTCTGTTGGCCTGCCACAACGGCATCTGCCGTACCGCCCATTCCTACTTCAACGACATGACCAACGAGGAGTTCATGAGCTACGTCGTCAAGAACGCCGCGGTCAGCATCTACGAATTCTGAGGAGACACCGACATGAAACGACTTTTGATGATTGCCCTGCTGGCGGCCGCCCTGCTTCTGCTCTCCACGGCCTGTGACAGCAAGAACCCCGCCGATACCACCGCTGAGGATACCGCGGCGGCAGAGGTCACCGATACCCCCACCGAGGCCCCCACCGAGACCTCTACCGAAGCACCTACCGAAGCTCCCACCGAGCCTGAGACCGAGGAGGAAACTACCGTGAAGGTCATCTACGAGACGGTCCAGAACCCCGTCGCTCCCGCGGGTGCCGATCCCTGGATCACCCGCCACGGGGACAAGTACTACTACTGCTACTCCAGCCCCGTTTGGTTCTTCGGCGGTGTGGGGGTGAACGAGATCCCCTCCATCGACAAGGTCAGCTCCGAGGGGGGCAGTCAGGTCTACGTGGCCCCCGCCGAGGAGGGCGCCGATCTGTCCCACTCCTTCAACTACTGGGCTCCCGAGCTCCACTACATTCAGGGTGAGTGGTACATCTACGTAGCCTGCGACGACGGCAACAACGAGACCCACCGTATGTACGTCCTGAAGGGCACCACCCAGAACCCTACCGATCCCTTCGAGTACGTGGGGCAGATCACCGATCCTACCAATAAATGGGCCATCGACGGCTCGGTGGTGGAGATCAAGGGTGAGCTGTACTTCATCTGGTCGGGCTGGGAGGGGGATGTCAACGTGGCCCAGCACATCTACATCGCTCACATGAGCAACCCCTGGACCATCGACAGCCAGCGGGTAATGCTTTCCACCCCCGAGTACGCCTGGGAGAAGAACGGTCAGCCCCTCATCAACGAGGGTCCCACGGCTCTGTATCACGAGGGCAAGACCTTCATCGTCTACTCCGCCTCGGGTAGCTGGACCGACGATTACTGTCTGGGTATGCTGACCCTCACGGGGGACGACCCCATGGACCCCGCCTGCTGGAAGAAGTCGGATTCTCCCGTATTTGAAAAGAGATTCGGCACCTGCTTCGGCCCCGGCCACGCCTCCTTCACCACCGCCGTGGACGGCAGCCTCTGGATGATCTACCACGGCAACCTCCAATCGGGCACCGGCTGGGAGGGCCGCTCCATCTGGATTGCCCCCGTGACCTTTGACAAGGACGGCAACCCCGACTTCGGCAAGCCCCAGAAGGAGGTTCAGTTCCCCGTGCGGGTGGAGACCGAGTGATTGCGGTTTATCGGGCTGAAGCCCGACAAACTGCAATCGTGAAATACGCCTGCGGCGTGTGAAATGCTCGCAAGCGAGCGTGAAATACGCGCTGCGCGCGTGTGAAATTCGTCCTTACGGACGAGTTGAGGAGGAGATCCTGCGGATCTCTCCATTCTGATCGAAAATAGAGACTCGCAGGGCTTCCTTCCTTCTCCGCTACCGTGGATGGTAGCGTCTGGATGATCTACCACGGCAATCAGGTGTCGGACACGGGCTGGGAGGGCCGCTCGGTCTGGATCGGTCCTGTGATCTTCGACGAGGACGGCAAGCCCCACTTCGGCCGACCCGAGCCCGAGGTGCTGTTCCCCGTTCCCAAGAATTGACCCTCCCATCTCGCGCGAAGCGCATATTGAGTCCGCAAGGATATGATCCGTGATTCTTTCAAAATCCATACAGAAAGGAACCCTCCATGAAAAAGCTCCACCTCATCTCCAACGCCCACCTCGACCCCATCTGGCAATGGGAGTGGGAGGAGGGCGCGGCCTCGGCATTGTCCACCTTCCGTTGCGCCGCCCGCTTCTGCCGTGAGTTCGACGGCTACATCTTCTGCCATAACGAGTCCCTCATCTACCGCTGGGTGGAGGAGTACGAGCCCGCCCTGTTTGCCGAGATCCAAGAGCTGGTGAAGCTGGGCAAGTGGCACATCATGGGCGGCTGGCACGTCCAGCCCGACTGCAATATGCCCTCGGGCGAGGGCTTTGCCCGTCAGGTCACCGAGGGCCGCCGCTACTTTGCCGAGAAATTCGGCAAGGAGCCTACCACCGCCATCAACTTCGACCCCTTCGGCCATACCCGAGGCCTTGTGCAGATCTTAGCCAAGTCCGGCTACGACTCCTACCTCTTCTGCCGTCCCGATCCCGGCAACTGCGCCCTCCCCTCCGAGACCTTCACCTGGGTGGGCTACGACGGCTCCACCGTCATGGGCCAGCGAGCCCACGAGGGCTACAGCTCCTCCCTGGGCCGCTCCATGGAGAAGGTCCGCGCCTGCGAGAACCGCGACGTGGGGAACGGCCTGGGCTTTGTCCTCTGGGGCGTGGGCAACCACGGCGGCGGCCCCTCCCGTGAGGATATCCGTGCCTTGAACGACTACATCAAGGAGAGCGCCGAGCAGGGCGTTGAGGTCATCCACTCCACCCCCGAGGACTACTTCTCCGACGTCAAGGCATTCGGGGTGAACCTTCCCCGCCACGAGGCCGATATCAACCTCTGGGCCCCCGGCTGCTACACCAGCCAGGTCCGCCTGAAGCAGAAGTACCGCCAGACCGAGAATATGCTCTTCTCCACCGAGAAGATGTACACCCAGGCGGTCAGCATGGGCAAGGCCGTCTACCCCGAAAAGGAGTTCGGCGAGGTGCTCTACGATATGCTGACGGTGCAGTTCCACGACGTCCTCCCCGGCTCCTCGGTCCTCCCCGCCGAGGAGATGGCCCTGCGCATGATGGACCACGCCCTGGAGATCCTCTCCCGCCTCCGTATGCGGGCCTTTATGGCTCTGTCCGACGGCGAGCCCGAGGCACCCACCGGTGAGATCCCCGTGCTGGTCTACAACCCCCACCCTTACCCCGTCACCGAGGACATCATGTGCGAGTTCATGCTGGCCGACCAGAACTGGACGGGTACCTTCCATAACCCCGTGGCCTACCGCGACGGCGTGAAGCTCCCCTCCCAGTGCGAGAAGGAGTACTCCAACATCCCCCTGGATTGGCGCAAGCGGGTAGTCTTCCGCGCCGAGCTGGCTCCCATGGCCATGAACCGCTTCGACTGCAAGATCGAGGTGCTGGACAAGAAGCCCGTGGGGGATCCCGTAGCTCTCTTTGGCGACGACCCCGACATTATGTTGTTCGTTACCCCCCACATGGCGGTGGAGATCAACCGCAAGACGGGTCTGATCGACCGCCTTACCGCGGGAGGAAAGACCTATCTGGGCAAGGATTCCTGTGTCATTGACGTCATGAGCGACCGTCACGACGCCTGGGGCATGACCTTCCGCGAGTGGCGGGACAAGATCGGCAGCTTCACCCTGCTCTCGGAGGAGGAGGGAAGCAAATTCTCGGATCAGAACGCCACCATTCCCTCCATTCGCATCATTGAGGACGGCCCTGTGCGCACCGTGGTGGAGGTTGTCTTCGGCTACGAGGGCTCCCGCGCCCGTGTGTGGTACAAGCTCTCCAAGCAGGCCCCTATCATTGACGTGGATATCCGCGTGGTCAACCAGGAGAAGCGCAAGCTCTTCAAGCTGGGTCTGACTCCCGCCGATCCCAACTGTACTCCCGCCCTGGAGGTAGCCTTCGGTGAGGAGCCTATGAAGCCAAACGGCGTGGAGAACGTGGGTCACAAGTACATCACGGTCCCCTCTCCCGACGGCGGGCGGCTGAATATCCTGAATCGGGGTATTTACGGCTCGTCTTGGGATAAAGGCACGCT
>JAFQOC010000430.1 GCA_017420845.1 Clostridia bacterium | reverse complement strand
TGATGTGAGACCAAAAAGTCAAGAAAAAAGTGAAGAGTCAAGTTAAACGACTTTGCAGTCGGAAGGAGGGGCGAAGCCCCGAGTGGAGACTGCAAAGTCGGGCGCGATCAGGAAGAGGGAGTCTCCAGATCCAGTTGCATTTGGTTGGGAGACTTCCAGCCGAGCACAGCCATAGGGATACTGTTGGAGCGGCGCAAATAGCGCTTCATTTGAGTTTGAAGATCAGCGAAGGAATAGAATTTCAAGTAGTTGTAGAAGCGTTCTTGGTCGTTTCGGTGGCTTCGCTCAACCTTTCCGTTGTGCCAAGGAGTCCTTGGACGAATGAGCTTATGCTCGATATGGTATCGGTTGCAGAACACATCGAACGGATGAACCCGCTTTGTATTGAAGAAATGGGTGAACTCCGCGCCGTTATCGGTTTGAATGGTTTTGGGAGCATAACCGAAAAAGGTTATGGCACGCTTGACAAAATCGATTGTGGAGAAGCTGCTGTTTTCTTCATACGCATAGATAAATCTCTTCCGAGAGGCCTCTTCAATGATCGTGTACTGGTAGAACCTTTGGTCATCCTTGCCCACATAACAGACTTTGGGAACAAACTTCACATCCATCTGCCACTTGATGCCGATCATGGTGGGCGTGTCATAGGGCTTATTGTGTAAGGACTTTTTCTTGGTGGATTCAGCCTTTTTGCGGAAACCAAGACGGACGAATACGCGATAGAGTGAGCCGGGATGACGTGAATACGCCTTATCCTCTCGCAGTTTGCCGTAAAGCTCACCCAAGGAGATGTTGGGATTTCTCCTGTGATAGTCCTTGATCCACTTCAGTTCTTGCTCGGTATGGGCATTAGGATGCGGAGAATGGGGACGGTGCGATTTGGGTACAAGGGACTCCTTGGTTCCGTCATACCGCTTATTCCATCTCATGAGAGAGGCTTTGGATATCTTATACTTCCTGCAAACGTATGAAATATCTCCTGTTTGTCGGTAAAGTTGCACAGAATTGATTTTTGTTGTAATTTCATGTGGACAATATCGCTTATTTGTGGTATAATGTTTCATGAAGTGGCCGAGTCCTTTCTGTTGAGATGAGTTGTGGTGATTCTATTTTAACAGAACTCGGTCACTTTGTCTATTCTTTTTTTTACTTCTGGGCTCACATCTATTGTAACACTACACGGCTCCTCACAAAAAACTTCCTGACCCACTTGCATTTTTGATGAAAATGGTGTATAATAGAGAAAGAATGACAATGGAGGGGGAGGTCTATGCCCGATCTGAAGCTTGAACTGAATCCGTCCCTGGTCGATTGCCTGGCCTGTCCCGTTTGCGGGGCAGCCATGGAAGTATCCGAGGATGGGAAGAGTCTCCTGTGTCGCGGAGACGGTCGCCGCCACCTGTTCGACGGAGGCGGTAGCGGATACGTGCCTCTCTCACGCCACGGAGGGGGCGGTGACTCCAAGGAAGCCGTGCGAGCCCGCTCCTCCTTCCTGCAGTACGGGTATTACGACCCGGCGGCTCGTGCGCTGACCGAGCTGGTTTCAGCCTATACTCCCGACGGCGGCCTTGTGTTGGACGCGGGCTGCGGGGAAGGCTATTACACAGGGCGTATTGCCGAGGCGGGATTCCCTACGATGGGGGTGGATCTCTCCAAATTCGCGGCAGATGCC
>JAFQOC010000429.1 GCA_017420845.1 Clostridia bacterium | reverse complement strand
GTGGGCGCGCAGATGGCTGCGCGCCGACTTTTTCATTTCACATGGATGACCCAATCCGTTCTCAATAAGGGAATCAGGACTCCGTTTTGGAAGCAGAGAAGATCTTACTCCCCGTCGCGTTCCTTACGCCGCGCCAAGCCACAGCCAATGGCGGTGGCCGTAAGCAGTCCGAAGGTGCTGACGCCAAGCGACGATCCACAGCCCTTCTTTCCGCCCTCGTCGGCAGAGGTGTCACTTCCCTCCGCAGAGGTTTCCTCGGTAGGAGATCCGGTGTCGGCAGGAACCGCCTCTGTTTCGGTCCCGGTCGTGTCATCACCGGGGACGTCGGTGTCGGGAGCACTCACCGGGATCTCAGGGGTAGGCGTTCCCTCTCCGTCGGTATAGATCAAGATATCCGTAATTTTGGTCACCGAGTAGGTTTCTCCCTGCATGGGGTTGGTGACTGTTTCGTAGGAGGCATTGCTGACGTTCTGTGGGTTGAGCAGCAGCACCTTGACGTAGCGGTAGGTTCCCTTCAGCGGCTCGTTGCCGACGCCGGGATAGGTTGCCTTGCGGACAGAGGTATCCGTGATGACTGTCCAGCGGAAGCCGTCGTTGGATCCCTCCACGCGGAAGTGGGGGATCACGGTGCCCTCAAGCGGCGAGATGGTGATGTAGGTCAGCTTATGTGCCGCCCCCAGATCAAAGAGGAAGGTCTGGGTGGAGCGATAGGCGCTCGGCACCCACACGGTGGCGGGATTACCGTCGTAGAGCCACGACGTATGATCGGTCATGGTCTGGGCCGCTTTGTCGGATCCCGCGTAGGTGATGCCGCCGATAGCAGTCACATCCGCAGGAGTGACGGGGGTACCCGTGGGGGTATTCTGCGCGTAGTCGGGATTCAGATCCTCGGGGAGACTTTCCTCGTAGTGCTCGCCCAGTCCGAGAGAGGTCATGAGGAAGACCCAGTCGCGTCCGTCGGGCAGCTTGGGCATGGTGTAGGTACCGTCGGCCGTGCGGACGCCCTTCTCGAGGGGGATATACTTGCCCGTGCGGGGATTGAACCAATAGGTATCGTAGGTCTTGGTGTCGTCCAGACGCTTGATGGTACCCAAACTTCGAGTCGTGGGAAGGTTGTAGAAGTAGCCCACGATCAGAGAGGCGTCCTCCGTGGCGGCAAGCAGATACTCCTCGCTGGTCAGCGACCTGCCGTAGCTATGGTCGTCGAAGAGGGGAATCAGCTCATACCAAGGACCGATATCCAGGAAAAAGTCCTTCATGTAGGACACCTCAAAGGAGCCCGGCTTATCCAGACCGGCATACCACGGATCATAGCTATAGGAGGTCGTCGCTCCGTACCAGCCCGTAAATCCGGAGGTGGAGAAGCTGGATGCCCAGATGCCGCTGACACCGTAGGTAAAGCCTGCGCTTCCGCAGAGCATGGCACGCCAGGCACCGATACGGTTGGCGTCATACCCCGTGAAGGGACCGCAGTTGATGTCCTCGTAATTGGATTCCGACTCAATGAAGGGCTTATAGAAGCCCGATCCGTGAGCCGTGTAGTAGCTCTTATAGAAATCCTTGGACTGCATGTAGCCCACGTTGCCGCTCCAGGCGTTGCCGTGGCCGCCCTGGACGGTCCAGCTGTCGTGCCAGCCGCTCTCGTCCATGCGCACGGCGCGGTCGTCGGTGGCGAGCATGGGGTACATGTGGGCGGAGTTGGGATGCTTGTAGCCGTCCAGCTTCTCCACGAGAGCGGCGGCCTCCAGATAGCAATCAAAGGCGGAGTAGCCGGGGGTGGCGCTGGCACCCGTTTCGGTAATCTCCTGACCCGTGATCCACACGATGGAGTAGCAGGCGTAGCGGGCCACAATGTAACGGGTGAAGCGGAGGAAATCCTCCAGCTTCATGGTCGACATGGTGGAGCCGTGACAGCCCAGTCCCAGCGCAATGACCAGGCCTTTCTCACCCAGATACTCGAACATGCCGTCGATCTTTTCGTTGAAGAGACGGACATCGGGATTCTTGTGCCCCGCACCCAGCCACAGGCCGCTCTCACCGTTGCCGCCCTCGGGAACGAAGTAGGTCTGGTAGACGGTAAAGCCCTTCTCAATGCGGTTGTTCACGATGTGCTTGAACTGGCTGCCGCACTTGCATCCGGGATAGTTGCAGATTGTGGTAGAGACCTGGGTGGGTGCCTGCCAGTTGGTATCGCCCAACCAGAAGAAGGGTGTGCCATCGGCGTACTGATAGTAGCGCTGATCCTTCACGGTGGTCACGAAGCCGTGCTTGGAAAGCTCTGTATCCTTCCCCGTCTCGGTCGCGATAACCTTACCCGTGGCATTCAGGCCCTTGTTGCTTGTATCCTTACAGCTGATCTTGTAGGTCCACTCGCCCTCCTTTGTGGGGGAGAATCGCACCGCCCAGACTACGTCCCCCATCCAGAAGCCGGGGAGGGTGATCCGGGTGCCGTCGGTGTGGGTAAAGGTCGCGTCGATTTCGGTATCGGTGTAAGGATTCTTATAGTCAACCGTGCTGTGCAGGATGATTTCGGCGGGGGACCAGACCTCGGTGGTATAGGCATCCTTGGGTCGGGGCAGCTCGCCGTCCCAGACGTCATCACCTGCGGAAGCACCTTCCTCAATGCGGATGGAGAGGCCGCGCATCTCCACGCTGTCAATGACAGCCGTGGGCTCGATGGTATCCACGCAGAGCATCCACTCAGAAAGAATAGGGCAAAGGATCTGGTTGCGGGTCAGCTCCATGACGGTCTCGTAGGTCACGGGCTGATCGTGACGCAGCTGTACGTTATTCCCCGAAAAGTTCATCATGATATTGCCTCCCGCCCGGAAAAACAGGGCGGAGTCGCCATTCAGCGCCGCAGCATATTCATTGTTCCAAGCGGCGTCGGTCGTAGCGGAGGATTTGCCGCTCCCGCGCAAAAGGGGGCGTACCCTCACGGAGGTGCTCTCCTTCCCAGCCTTCGCCTGCAGCTCAAGCTCAAAGGTCAGCTTGACCGTAACGGAGTCCTCATCGCCCAGAGCTGCCCTCAGCGCAGGCAGAATATCACTTCCTGCGGAATCCCAGGGATTGGTTACGTTCGACATGATCACACCGTCCTCCGTTATCGCGGTTGTCGGCCCTCCGACCTTTTTGTTCCAAACAATATCCTCAGCAAAGTTTACGTCCCCATCGGCCGTCGGATCATCCTCGGCGGAGATACGCGTGGGCATGACTGCCGTACCCAGAGGGATCATAAACGCCAGCAGTAAGAGGCCCGCAATGATTCTTTTCATAGGTTCAGTTCCTTTCGTAATACAATACCCGTTGCGGCCTCCTATCTCACGTCGCCGCGGGAGCTTTGGAAAAAGCCATGCAGGTCTTTTTTTGTGTTACACGATGAAAAATGATTTTTGGAGTTCAAATCAGAACACCGTGAGGGAGCCCATGCTCCATGGGTGCTTCCCTCTCGTACTTGGAGGCCAGCTCTAAAAATCCACCGCTCTTGTAGGCTCGCTCGAAGCCCGTGAGGATCTCCAGCACGTGGAGAGTCTGCTTGTAAGAGGCACGAGGGAGACGGTTATTCTCCAACGCCGCCGCCATCTCCGAAAGACCCAGGGCGCGGGAATTCTCAGTGTAGTCAAACTCCAGAGGGATCTCCTGCTCGCCGCCTTCGGGGGTGTACATCCAGACGTGGCCGCCAAAGCCGTTGGGATCGGGCACGCGGATGGTGCCGTTTGTACCGTAGATCTCAATGGTGGGCAGATGTGCCATGTAGACGTCAAAGGATGTAATAATCGAGCCCACCACACCCGACTCGAATTCCAGAATGCCGTAGTAGGAGGTGGGTACCTCTACGTCGATGACCTCACCGAAATGCTCCTTACATCCTGCCACTCTCTGCTTCTGGGGGATGGAGACCATACCGCCCAGCCGCTTGACGCCACCGAGAAGGTTGACAAGTGCCGTAATGTAGTAGGGTCCCATATCCATCATGGGACCGCCGCCGTACTTGTAGAAGAACTCGGGGTCGGGGTGCCAGCCCTCGGGACCACGGCTCATGAGGAAGGCGGTAGCACCCGCGATCTCACCGATGGCACCCTCGTCGATGAGCTTACGGCAGGTCTGGATACCCGCACCCAGGAAGGTGTCGGGAGCGCCGCCGATCATGAGGCCCTGTTCTTCAGCAAGCTTGACCAGCTCCGCGCCCTCCTCCCAGGAGGCTCCCAGAGGTTTTTCAGAGTAAACGTGCTTCCCTGCCAGCAAAGCCGCCTTGGTGACGTCGTAGTGCTGGTAGGGACGGGTGAGGTTGAGGACGATATCCACCTCAGAGTCGGCGAACAGCTCGTACATATCTTCATAGAGCTTGGGAATATTATACTCCTTGACAGCGTTCTCTGCCCGCTCGCGGATGAGATCGCAGACACCGATAACCTCGATGTTTTCGAACAGAGTGGTTATATTCTTCAGGTAGATGCCGGAAATGCAACCGACCCCCACGATACCGATCTTTTTCATGGGATGTCTCCTTGTCTGTTTGTGTTTATGTTTTGATTGCGGGACGCTTCGGATATGGGTTTGGCGGTAAAACGAATTCATCGTAGGGGAGGGGCTTGCCCTCCTGCGAACGCACACGCAGGTGTGCCCCTACCGAGTACATATAAACCGAAATAGTATGTCCCAACCACGAGGATTCGGTTAGGGGCGCACCTATATGTGCGCCTCTAACATAACATTCTCTTACAACCATTAGCCGTCAGTCCAGCACGC
>JAFQOC010000428.1 GCA_017420845.1 Clostridia bacterium | reverse complement strand
CCCTCCTTCAGCCGGGTATCCATCTATGGCTGGGTGAAAAAGCGATTGCCGTACACGACGGGTATGCGGCGATCTTTGCCTGCATGGGCTGTCTGATGATTTGGAATAGCCTGTTTGCCAGTATCGCCAACGGCCTGGGTCAGCTCCGCACGCAGGCCGTCTGCTACACCCTGGGCGCGGTCATCAAGCTCCCATTGGCGTACCTTGCGGTAAAAATCACCGGCTCTTGGATCGGCGTCACGGTGGCCAACGTGGCGGCTATGAGCCTATACTGCCTGGCTCAGCCCATAGTCCTCCATCGGACGCTGAAGCGATTGGAGCATCCTTCGTGAATACTTTTTCCAAACAGAAAAGGCGTGACACCCTTCGTGAGGTGTCACGCTTACTTATGATCGGATACGCTTATTTTACCACCGCGCAATGAGTGATTCCATAGTAGGCAAAGCATTCTGCCATGCTCTCGTTGATGCGCTCTCCGCTCACGGCAATGGGCACCGCGGGGGGACAGCCCACCGTGGCCGCCGCCGCGATCCGTCCCACACATTGGCTCACGGGAAGAACCTCGGAGGGAGACAGCAGAGCCTCCCGCACCGACATCACCCGCTCGGGAGGAACCAACGGGGGAGGACAGAGGAGCAGAGGCGCGCGGCGGGGAAGAGACAGGAGCACCTCGGTCAACCGCTCCATATCCCCTTCGGTAATGGCGGGGGTGAACATGAGCACGACGTGATCGGGATCGGCAAATTCACATTCGATACCGTGCTCCCGCAGAACCTGTGCAACCTCGATCCCCGTATAGCCGTGATGGTGGGGATACAGGGTCAGCTTCAAGGGTTCGTCGTTGGCAGGAGAGTGCAGACCGTGCTCGCACAGCTTGATCCGACAGGCTTCCACCCGTTTGACCGTTTCGGTCAGCGAGGAGGCGTAATCTTGGCTTGCCAGCAGAGGGTTGACCGCATCCAGGGATTGCAGAATCAGATAGGAGGGGCTGGTGGAGCCGAAAAGGGCCAGAGCCTGCTTGGCTTGGGACTTCAGTTCCATCGGCAAATGCGCCCCGATGTGCAGATAGGCACCACCCGTCAGCACGGGCAGAGTCTTGTGAGCGGAGTCACAGCAAAGATCTGCCCCCAGATCCATGGGGTGAAGGGAAGGGGACAGGAATTTCAGATAGGCACCGTGGGCGTTGTCCACTACCAACAGAACTCCGAAGCCGTGGCAGACCGCGGACAACCGCTCGATATCCACCATGTTCCCCAGATAGTCGGGGGAGGTCAGATAGACAGCAGAGGGAAGTCTGCCCTCGGCTTCCAGCCGCGCCAGCGCGTCGGTCAGCCCGAGGGGAGACACGGGGCAGTCCAGATATCCATGCTCGTACTCGGGATACAGCCACTCCACGTCCAGATCCAGCAGTCCCACCGCCGACAGAAAGGTCTTGTGAGCGTTGCGCCCTGCCAAAATGAGCGGACGGCCAACGCCTTGCTCCTTGGCGTGGAGCATGACCAGATACAGCATGGCGCGGATGCACTGGGAAGACCCTTCGGTGGAGTAGTAGGTAGGACACCCAAAGAGCAGGGAAGCATTCTCCTCGCTCTCGCGGATGATGCCTACGGCTTCGTAGAGGCTGTCTGCCCCCGCTACCTCGGTGATGTCGCATTCCTCAAAGCCCAAAAGCGAAGCCCCCTTATGCCCCGGCATATGAAGCCGCAGGGGGGACTTTTCCGCATAAGACAAAACGAAATCCCGAATGGGCGTCGTCATTTTCATGTGTAAGACCTCTATCCCATCGGGATTTCTTTCTGTTTTGTATGATTGGAGAAGATTTCAAATTTGGGTTTGTCGGTGCGTATGTCACCGGATATGCACGATAAGACCGCTATGTAACGGGCGCACACACAGGTGCGCCCCTACCCTGATCTTTTATTTTGGATCATAACATTGCGGCTTTTTGATGCTCGGTAGGGGCGCACCTATGTGTGCGCCCGCCAACGAAAAGCATTCTGATTTGTTCCTTCAAACAGACCGATAAACCCCAATTTGTTTACTCCCCTAATTGTCTCGCGATCGCCACCATAATGGCGCACTCCATTCTCTTTCGGAAGAGATCGCAGCCGAACTTGTACACACCCTTCACCGACCCCGTGGCGTGGTAGGCGTTGGCCGCGCAACCACCCGAGCAGTAGAGTCTCGCCCAGCAATCGCGGCACTCGGGACGGGCGTAGACGTTGCACTCGGCGAACTCATTCTGGATCTCGGTGTTGTCCACACCCTTCCAGACGTCGCCCAGCTTGAATTTCTCCTCTCCCACGAACTGGTGGCAGGGGTAGAGATCACCCCAAGGGGTCACGGCCATGTACTCGGTGCCCGAGCCACAGCCCGAGATGCGCTTGTAGATGCAGGGACCGCCCGTGAGGTCGATCATGTAGTGGTAGAAGGTGAAGGGCTTGCCTTCCTTATCCTTGTCCAGCATGAGCATGGCCAGCTTCTCGTACTGCTCCATGACGATGGCCTTGTCCTCCTCGGTCAGAGCCGAAGGGTCGTCGGGAGCGGCCACCACAGGCTCCATGGACAGCTCGTTGAAGCCCAGATCCAGCATGACCTGGATATCCTTCAAAAAGTCGGGGTTGGCGTGGGTGAAGGTGCCTCTCATGTAGTAGCCCTGCCCGTTCCGCGCCTCCACCAGCTGCTGGAACTTGGGGACGATGCGATCCCAGGAGCCGTTGCCCGCGTAGTCCACGCGGAAGCGGTCGTGGATCTCCTTGCGTCCGTCCAGAGACAGCACCACGTTGTGGCACTCGCGGTTGCAAAACTCGATCACGTCCTCGTCAATGAGCAGACCGTTGGTGGTCAGGGTGAAGCGGAAGTTCTTGCCGTGTTCCTTCTCGATACTGCGGGCGTAGGCCACCAGATCCTTCACCACCTGGAAGTTCACCAGCGGCTCACCGCCGAAGAAGTCCACCTCCAGATTGCGGCGGCTCCCCGAGTTGGCGATGAGGAAGTCCAGAGCCTGCTTGCCCACCTCAAAGGACATGACGGCGCGCTCGCCGTGGTACTTGCCCTGACTGGCGAAGCAGTAGGAGCAGTTGAGGTTGCAGGTGTGGGCAATGTGGAGGCACAGCGCCTTAATGACCCCCGAGGTTTTGGCCTTGAGATGCCCCGCCATAGGCTCAAAGGTGTCGGGGGCGAAGAGCTTGCCCGAGTCCTTTAGGGAGACCACGTCGTCATAGCACTCCTCGATATCCGCCTCGGTGATGCCGTCCTTCCCGACGTACTTCTCCTTCATGGCGGCGAGAATGTCCTCGCGGGACTCGGTTTCAAACATAGAAATAATATCGTAGGCTACGTCGTCCACCACGTGGACACCGCCGGAGCAAACGTCCAGCACGATGTTGTAGCCGCCGAGCATGTATTGATGGATCATGATGGTTCCTCTTTTTTACGTGTTTTTGATCAGATCACATTCGTATCTGTTTTTGTAGGTTGCTTTGGCTATAGTGGTGTATACTTGAACAAATTCCGTTTTTTTAGCCGTATACCCGTCTCGGTCGTGCTCGTACCGCTTCCACAGGTCCAGCTTCATTTCTTCATAGCGGAGGGCGACGTTGGGATGGTCTATGAGGTAGTCTCGGAAATACAGCTCATCATGATCGCCGATCCGTCTGATATGCACATGGAAAACCTTCTCGGCAAATCCGTTTTCGGTATATCCCTTGTTGAAGGACGCTCTGTCAGCCCCTTGATTCATGCATATATAGCCATTCCTTGATAGGGTGTCTTTCGTGGCGGACAGATCCCCTTCCATCGGCATTTCCACAAGAATATCAATGATCGGCTTCGCCCATATGTGGTCGATCGCGGTGCTTCCTATGTGACTGATCCTTTTAGCCTCGGGGATTAGCTTTGCCAAAGCGCACTCCTCTTCGGTGTACCATTCCTTCCAACAAGCCTGATGCTCTGTCAGAAAGATGGGGAATAGGTGCCACAGCTCCTCTAAACTCATTTCTGAAAGTCTCTTGCCCATTATACTTACTCCAAAGATCTCGCACTTTATCCATAAAAAATGCCGCCACCAGGCGGCATTTTTATTTCGAGAACGAATTACTTGTTCTCCTTGCTCTCCTTGGTGCTCTCGCACTGCTGGTTAGCGATGCCGCAGCTGGTCTTGCAAGCAGACTGGCAGGAAGTCTGGCACTCGCCGCAGCCACCCTTCTTTGCGCTCTCGCACAGGTTGCGGGTCTCAATGGTCTTGATATGCTTCATGATGGGATTACCTCCGTTAAAAATACTGTGTGTATTATAGCACAGATCGGCCTCTTTGTCAATACGTTTGGTGAAAAAACTTACTTTTGCCCACCGGCTCTGCCGGGGCTATTCTGCCGGGCATTCTGCCGGGCATTCTGCCGTCCAACCTCAAAGGCCAGCACCGCCGCCGATGCCGCCGAGGACAAAGACCCTCTGAAATTCCCATGGTATCCGATCCGCACGTTCAGATCCGCCTCGGAGAGAACGGCGCGGGAGATCCCCCGCTTCTCACCGCCGATGACCAGCAGCAGGGGAAGGCTAAGATCCGCCTCGTAGAGATCCACCGAATCCCGGATCTCGGCGCAGGCGGCGCGGTATCCCTTGGCCTTGAACAGAGGGATCACCTCCGAGGGTTCGGAGACGAACATGGGCATCTTCTCCGATGTTCCCGCAGAGGAACGGGCCACCAGACCCGCCACCCCCATCCAGTTGCGGGGAGGCAGGATCACACCGTCTGCCCCCGCGGCGTAGAGGGAGCGCACCGTGTAGCCGAAGTTATAGGGATCCTCGATCCCCTCCAGAAGCACGTAGAAGCCCCCCTCGCGGATCCTGTCCATGGACTCGGACAGAAGGGGCAGGGTACGGTCGGAGCACACCGCCACGATTCCCCCGTGGGTCTTACCCGAGGTGAGATTGTCCAGATCGTCGGGGTGAACGGGCTGAACCGTAAAGCCCAGCTCTTCGGCTCTTCTGTTCAGAAAAGCGATCTCCCGCGCTTTTTTGTCCATACGGGTCTTGTCCACGAACACGGTCAGCACGCGGCGGTCGTTGAAATCGCGAATGGCGGGGTCCAGGACGGCGGAAATGGCGGTCATACCCTCAAAGAGATCGGGGGTCTCGGGGGCTTGGGTCACGGTTTCATCCAGCATGTTTTTTTCCTTTCAAGCAGGGATTTTTACGGATAATCTCCCCTTGCTCCGCATAGAGTGTCCATGAGAACACTTGAACGGCAAGGGGGAATCAACGCATGATGTACATAGCGGCAGACAAGGAGCGGTGCGTGGTGCTGGGCACCTATATCGTAGAGAATCGCGCCACGGTGAGACAGGCCGCCGCCCGCTACGGGATCAGCAAAAGCACCGTCCACAAGGACGTCACCGATACCCTCCGTCACGTCAGTCCCGCTTTATGGGAGGCAGTGGCGGAGGTGTTGGCGCAAAACAAGAGCGAACGTCATTTGCGGGGCGGGGAGGCTACCAGACGGCGGCACCTGTCCCGCGGGAGGAAAGAATAGGATCACAGGGGTGCGTGGGCATCCCTTTTCTAATACTGTACCACATTTTCGGGGAAAAGTCAAGTCACAAGCGAGGAAGATGGGACTACAGATTCACAGCGGGGTTTCCCGTCCCTTTTTTCGTCCGTCAGTCCCTCCATTCCGCCACGATGGCAGCCTCGGCTGAGGTCAAGGGCGGGCAGAGAGCGAAGTAGCGTTGCTCCCTATGGAGGGAGCTTGTGAGCAGGACGTGCGCCGTGACAACGCCGTCTTCCAGTACGTAGATCCGCATACCCTTATAGGCATCGTCGCTCAGAATGGCCAGTCGTTTGCCGTCGTAAGCGAAAGCAAAGTTGAGGCCGGTCATGAAAACAGGATCCATCCAGTGGTATTCGTCCTGGGGATAGATGGTACTGTCGAGACCGTAGGAGCCGTCCTCCTTGCGGGAAAGCACTTGTATGCGGCGACTGTCAATGAGCAGGGTCACGTCCTTCTGTATCGTCAGCGTATAGTGGGTCAGGTCGATGCTCTGCAGGGGCGTGATCCCCAGCAGGCGTCCGTCTGTCCTGTTTATCACCCGCAGGGATAGCTCCCCCTCTTGCTCGATGAGCAGGAGCAGATGCCCCGTTACGGGATCGGATTTCATTTCCCATACGTTCACATCCGGCTCCAACGGGTAGAAGCGGGTGATCTCATCGGTACGGAGCTGCTCGGGGCCTGTTCGGCTTTTGTCCAGGGGAATGCGGTAAATGCCATAACCCTCAGCGATGGCACCCTGATCCGCCGTATCAGCATCCCCCGTGATATGGAATGCGATATAGACGGCCTCCTCCGTGGCAAGGCTTTCGGAGGTCACCTTGGGCGCACCAATGACCTCAACATTGTTTCGCCTGGAATTTCCCTCACGCACCACGGTGAAACGGAGGATGGGATCACCCTTTAGGGGAATGGCAAAATAGTCAAGGACGGCTTGGGCTGTCTTCTGCCAGGGCTCATTCTGATTTTCGTCATCCATCCAGCCTTGTGGCGGATGGACATCGGGCAGATCGTACAGAAGGTACATGGGCACCGTGTCGGTGTAGTCCCGCATGGCGTATTCGCTGACGGCGGTGCCTCCCGCGGGGATGGTATCGTACAGTCGTTCGTATTCGGCGGCTATGCCGTAACTGTTTCCGTAGGGCTCAAATGGAACAATATCAACGTTTTTGTCAAAGATCGAAATACCCGTGTAGTTTTTTTTGACTGAGGGATACGCATCACTCACGCTGTCAAAGAAGTGGTAGGAAAGGGCAGTATCATAGGTCAGCTCCTGCCCAAGCTCCATAGAGGTCTCCCACAGGAGTGTTTGCATACTTACGTGACGGGAAAGCACCGAAAGCCCCTCCAGTGCGGACAGATCCCCGTAGATGACCTCGGGGATCCATACGACGTTTTCGGAATCGGCAAGCAGATCGGCGGTCATAACGGCGACACCGCCGATCAGAACGCAGAGCACCAATACCAGGGAGATCAGGGAAGCGTACATCTTTTTCATAGTCACTCCTCCTCTCCGCACATACTGTCGATGGCTTGACTGACCCGATCGGCGCGGTAGCTGTAGACCTCCTTGACGTAGTCGGTCAGGGTCTTGCCCGTCTCCTCCAATTGCTCGGCGGTGACGTCCCCCAGCACTTCTCCCTTGTGAAGCAGGATCGCCCGCCCCACGAAGCCCGACACCTCCTCGATGAGATGGGTGGAGAGGATGACGGTCTCGCGGGGGGTGAGGATCCCCGCCAACACGCGGTAGAAGTCCGAGCGGTTGAACAGGTCGTTGCCCGCGAAGGGCTCATCCATAAGGATGTATTCGGCCCCCTGGGACAGAGCCAGAATGACCTCGAATTGGTTCTTCTGACCCGTGGAGAAGCTCTTGAGCCGCTTGTGACGGGGGAGCTCGAAAAAGTCCATGAGGCCGTCGAAGCGGGTGTCCGAGAAGGTGGGGAAGTGGGACTTGTAGAAATCCCTGTGGGCCTCCGCGGTCAGCTCGGGGAAGAAGGAATGCTCGCAGGTGGCAAAGGAGACGCGTGCGATGTTTTTGTGGGTGATTGCCTCGCCGTCCAGGGTGATCTCGCCGCGGTAGGGAATGAACCCCAGAATACATTTCATCAGAGTGGTCTTACCCGCGCCGTTCTCTCCGAACAGGCCCACGATCTCCCCGCGGGGCAGGGTGAGGTTGACCTCCTTCAGGGCGGGGTAGCCCGTATATCGTTTGGTCAGATTCTTGATCTCAATCATATCTTAACTCCTTACCCGCGCCATATAGGCCGCGCGGTCAAACAGGTATTCACAGAGACGGGTGAGCTGGTCGGGGGCGAGGCATTCCTCGGGAACGATTTTCATGTAAATGAAATAGTACAGAAGGACCAGAATCACCGCCACGGCCAGAGTCAGCAGCAGACCTATAAGAGGCAGGGCCGCCGTGCGGCGGAGGTACTCCCCCTCGGTGGGGAGCCGCTTCAGAAGGTAGACGCTCATGCTGTCCCCGCGAAGCACCCCACGGTTGACAAATATTCCCGCGATACAGAGGATTGCCACCCCCCAAAAGCCTGCGAAGCAGGGCCTGAACAGCGGGGCGAAATCCT
>JAFQOC010000427.1 GCA_017420845.1 Clostridia bacterium | reverse complement strand
TCGGTGTGTTTTAAAAAACCATCGGTAGGGGGCGGCGCCTTCGACGCCCCGAAAAAAACATAGATCCGACAACATATTTTGGTCGATTGGTGACGGGCCGTCGTGGGCGCCGGCCCCTACCATAGGCTTTTCAACCGACCGTTAAACTGCAATTTGAAGTTTATTTCACCTCTTGATATGCCCCATGGTCATCCTCGCCCGCTCGGAGATAGACACCGTATCCATCCCGAACAGGGTGGTATGCAGGGTATCCTTCATGGGTCCTGCCCACTCCTCCCCGATGCACCCGCGGCCGAAGAGCATACCCAACACCGAGCCTACGGTGGCGCCGTTGCAGTCGGTGTCAAAGCCGGTCTCCACGGCCATGCAGATGGACCTGCCGTAGTCCCCCTCGCCGTAGAGGAGGGAGGCCGCCACGATCATGGCGTTGGAGATGGTGTGACACCAGTCGTGTCCGTCGTACTCGTTGAAACGGGCGTGGATGGCGGCGAAGCAGTCGGCCTGCGTTACGCCGCCTCGATAGCCGTCCACCACGGTCATGACGGCCTCGTACAGGCGGGAGGTGGCGGGGATCCGGGCCAAACCGCCTCGGATCACGGTCTCGATGCGGCGGATGGGATCCCCCTCGGCGGTGACGGCGGCCACGGCCAGCATGGCGGCTACCCACATTTCGCCGTAGATGCCGTTCTTGATATGGGAAATGGAGGCGTCCCGCCAGGCCATGTCGGCCGCGATCTCGGGGTCGCCGGGGTTGATATAGCCGAAGTAGTCCCCGCGGATCTGGGCACCGATCCACTCGCGGTAGGGGTTCTTATATACGGCAGAATCGGGGGGGAGGTAGCCCTTGATAAAGTTGCAGAAGGCCGCCCGCTCGGCGGTACAGTAGGCATCCTTGGGCTGCATACGGAGCCAATGGCCGGCCATATCGGCGGGGGTAAAGTCCCGCCCGAAGGTCTCGACGAGGGTTTGGGCCAGCAGGACGTAGTTGGTGTCGTCGTCGGGGGGCATACCATCGGTCTTGTCCACGTAACAGGTATGACGGAAGTGGAAACCGTACTTTTCGAAGGTCTCCTCGGTGCAGTCGGTGCTGACTATGTAGCGGTGCATGGGGTAGTTCCCGCTCTCCTTTAAGAAGGGGATCAGCTCGCTTGTGCGGATGCACTCCACGGTCTTGCCCAGCATACAGCCGCAGATACGGCCCAGCCACGCGCCGTGGATGCGGTCCAAAAGGACTTCATCGGTGGGCATCTCGCCCTCTGAAGGGTAAGGCTTGCGAAGGGCGCGGATCCCTTCAAGGTCGGAGGGCTCGTTATAGGCATAGCCCTCGCGGGTGGGAGCGTTCATGACCAGCTCAAAGAGGGTATCCGCCAGCTTCTCCTTGGCGTCGATATCGTCGGCGGGGAGAGCCTCCACCGCGCGGAACAGGTCGACGTACTTCTCCACGTCCAATCCCTCCTCCAGACTCTGGCGGTACTCGATACCGAGGGCAGAGGAGTACAGCTCCCACGGATGGAGAGCCGACAGGTCAGGAGTGGGAAGGGATGTTTTTTTGTAAGCAGCCATTACGTGCCTCCTGTATGTTGGATTCAATATTTCGTCTTCATTCCGCCGCGTACACGCCCACACGCAGGCGGCAACGGAAGGCCACGTCGGGGTCAGCAGTGATACGGTCTACCGTTACCGAAATGCGGTGATCGGGGTATCTGGTGCAGAGCTCTCGGACAAACGCGGCGTCCAGGTAGCCCAGCAGAACCCCCCGCAGGGTGAACACACCGATGGAGGGAGAGAATTGATGGTCAGTCACCATACGGCACAACAAAAAATCCCCGGGTGCCGCATCGGCCAGCAGAGCCCGACCGGTCTTCCCATCCTTTCCCCGAAAGGTAGCTCCCATCAGATCCGTGCAGAGAATGCAGGTGGGCGTTTCCACTCTCCCCCTATCAACCTTGGACGAGGGGGCGGCCGTCTCCGCCGAGGAAGCCTCCTCCGCGCTCACAGGGCGGGCTATCGCCACACGATGCTTGCGCGGGCTGACCAGCAGGCACAGTCCCCACAGGCCAATACCTATACCAGGAATCATATGAACAATGTATCCCCGTAGCTCATACTTGACCGCAATATTGATCAGAAAGTCCAAGCCCTCACCGTCAGCGGTAAAATTGGAGGGGATTCGATAGGCCAGCCTCACGGCGCAAAACACCGTGATCCCCAGCCCGATCAGAAGCGCCAGCACGCCCCCTATCCGTTTGCCCAATATCCGCTCCTCCCTTCTTTCCCGTCTCCGGGTTTTCTTTCTATCGATATTATAGCACAAATGACGAATGCTGTCAAGGCTCAAAAAAGCATCCCGCGGCAATGCCGCGGGATGCAGAAGCAGCTCCACGAATCAATAATTGGTCTCGTGAACCTCGAAATAAGCCTGAGGATGGGCGCAGGTGGGGCAGACCTGAGGAGCCTTGGTGCCAACCACCAGATGACCGCAGTTGCGGCACTCCCAGACCTTGACCTCGCTCTTCTCAAAGACAGCGGCGGTCTCCACGTTGGAGAGCAGCGCGCGGTAACGCTCCTCGTGGGACTTCTCAATAGCGGCGACCAAACGGAACTTGACGGCCAGAGCGTGGAAGCCCTCCTCATCAGCAGTCTTGGCAAAGCCCTCGTACATGTCGGTCCACTCGTAGTTCTCGCCCTCGGCGGCGGCCAGCAGGTTGGCGGCGGTGTCACCGATACCACCCAGCTCCTTGAACCACATCTTGGCGTGCTCCTTCTCGTTCTCGGCGGTCTTCAGGAACAAAGCAGAGATCTGCTCGTAGCCTTCCTTCTTGGCGACAGA
This sequence comes from Clostridia bacterium, assembly GCA_017420845.1. Classification (GTDB taxonomy): domain Bacteria; phylum Bacillota; class Clostridia; order Oscillospirales; family CAG-272; genus CAMEON01. The sequence goes on along the minus strand of JAFQOC010000427.1, from coordinate 7,277 downwards.
CGCGAAATAGGTGTACTTGTTGCGTGCCTGGGACTCGCCCGCAAAGGCAGCCTCCAGATTCTTCTCGGTTTGTGTGCCGGCGTACTTGTTCATTTCCATTTCCTCCCTTAATCGGAAAAATCAAACGGGATTCCCGTTTCTGTATCGTGACCTCCGGGCTTCCATGGCGGAAGAGCCTCGGCGTCTTTTGTATTATACCATGAAAAACGTTTTCTGTCAATAGTTTTTTGTCGAATCCTACCGATGAAAAGTTGCGGAAATATTCGCGGAATTTCTTTACAAAATTCCGGGGCAATGGTATAATAATTATACGAAATGCAATCATACTTTCTTCGAGGTACGACATGAAGATACAAAACAAATTCGAAGATATTTTCTTCCGCGGTCATTTCCGTGATTTTCAGAGACAGCTCCTCCGCAGAGTAGACGACCTGCCGGATACCCATCGCCTCAATCTGATCACCGCCCCCGGCAGCGACAAAAAGCTGTTAGGGCTGGAGATCATCCGCCGCATGGGAGGGCCGACGATCATCGTCACCTCATCCAAAATCGTCGGCGCCCGTTGGGCAGACCGCTTTCGAAACGACTTTCTCGAAAGCCCGGGGCTGAAGCCCTCCGAGGACTACATCTCCTTCCATCTCACAGCTCCCGCCCTCATGACCGTCGTCACCTATGACACGCTGACCGCCGCCATGGAACGCCGCAGGGTATCAGACAGAGAGGACAACACCCCCCCGGATCTCATCCGCATGATCCGCCGGTCCGGCATCCGCACGGTGTGCCTGGACGAGCCCCACCATCTGGCCGAGGCTCACATGAAGTCGTTGGAGACTCTGCTGGGTATCCTGGGCAGAGAGGTGCGGGTTCTTTCCTTATCCTCGTTCCCTCCCTACGACCTTCTTCCCCGTGAGTGGGATCGCTTCATCGCCCTGTGCGGCGAGATCAGCGAGGAGATCTATACCCCCGAGCTGGTCCAGGCGGGTGTTCTCGCTCCCCATCAGGATTACGTGTACTTCAACTGCCCCACGGACGAAGAATCCCAAATCATCCGAGAATACCGCCTCCGTGTGGACGAGGCCGTCGCCGCCGCTATGAAGCTGGACTTTATGGGGGAGCTGAACCGACGCGTTGTCAAGCTCTATCATAAGGATCCGGATTTTCTGTATGATCATTACGACGAAATGCTGTCCCTGCTCATGCTTCTGGCCGAATACGGTTACCCCGTAAGCCGTCGGGTCTGCCGATACATGACCCGAAGCAGTAAAATGCCCCCCGTCACCCTCCGACACACCCAGAGAGCTTTTCATTTCCTGCTGGAAAGCCTGACCCTTCTCCATGACGGAGAGAAGGAGGAGCTGATGGAGATCTTTGAACGGCACCGTATTACGGAGCGAGGACGCATAGCCCTGACCTACCCCTCCGTGATCCGCCGCACCCTCACAGGCTCGGGTGGAAAGCTGGACAGCGTAGCCACCATCATTGATCACGAGAGTCTCCATCTGGGAGAGCTGCTCCGCGCCCTGATCGTGACCGATGAAGGCGAGGAGGACAGCCCGACGGTCTCGGATGGTCATACTCCCACGAGCCGCGTTACCCCCTTTACCGCCTTTGAGAGCGTCCGCCTGCGCTGCCCCCGCATCCCCGTTGGTTGTATGACACAAAGCGCTGTGATCCTTCCCGACTCGGCCCGAAGGGCTTTGAGCCAAACCTACGGCATGAAAGAGCCGGACTTCTCCACCTCTCCCATCGACGACGGGGGCTATGCCCGCTTCACCTTCCGTATCACCCCCGACAGTCTTCGACGCCTCATGACCCGTCTGCTGGACGACGGTATCATCCGCGTGCTGGTGGCTACAGATGCCGCCCTGGGGGAGGAATGGACCATGTCCTGCGTCAATACCCTCATTCCCCTGTGCCTGACGACAGCCTCCTCGGCTGCAATCCCCCGCATGAGGGGGATCGTGCTGCAGACAGACAAGTCCCATTCCGAAAAGACCGTCCACGTCTGGCATCCGGTCACGGTGGAGCATCCGTATTCCTTGAAGGAGTACCCGTCTCTTCGCCTGGCCGCCCGTCTCTCCGACGGAGACGACTCGGGGAATTCTCCGGACTACGCCGCCCTGCGCCGCCGCTTCGACTGCTTCATCGCCCCGGGCGAGGCGGACGGCGAGCTGGAGAGCGGGTATGACCGCCTTGATCTTCCCCCCAAAAGCCCCCCCCTCGAAGATCTCGCCGCCATCAATGCCCGCTCGATGGCATCTGCCGCCGACCGCTCAAGGCTCAAGAGCATCTGGAGGAACGCCATGGAAGAGAACACCCGTCCCGTAGCCGAGGTGATCCTGCCCAAGAGCGTAAAGGTTCCCGTGTTCACCCTCTGCAACGCGGCTCTGCTGCTCATAGGTCTCAGCGCTTTACTTTTCGCCTCTCTCTACGCCTACGTCAGCGTTATCCTGCTCTTCATCACCTTCGTTACGGCAGATCTCTTCTTCTATGCCGTCCTCTTGACCGTCCTGGTCATTATTGCCCTGCTGTGGGGGATCTATACAATGCTGTATGTGTCTCCTTGGCTCATTCACCATCTGTTTCCCCGCGGATCCCTCCGGTCCCTCTGCTCCGCCCTTCTGCGCGCGCTGAAGGAGCAGGGAGAGATTTCAGCTAAGGCGCGTTTCGTCATGGAGGTCACCCCTGACAAACGTCACTTCCGCGTCTATCCGGACGACTGCCCCGCCCGTGAGCAGAGGGTCTATCGGGACGCCTTGGCCGAGATGCTCTCCCCCGTAAAAGCTCCCCGATTCATCATGGTTCGCGCCGGTATGCTCCGCGGTCTGCGCTGGCGGTGGTCCTTTGCCTGCCCTACGGTCATCGGACAGAACGATGTTTCGGTGAAGATCCTCGAGCGTCATCTCCGCAGATCCCTGGGACGGATGAAATTCCGATTCACCCTCCGTGATCCCGGGCGAGAAAACCTGATCATCGCGCGAAATCGGTCCTACCTCAACGATCGGCGCGTCCGCGTTGAAAAGCGTTTTCACGTACCGAGGCGCGACAGATTCTGAAGAGAACCTCAAAAAATTACCCTCTATCTTCCCTATATGAAAAGGCCCTTTCCCCACCGCTGAACGCGCTGAAAGGGCCTTTTTTTGCGCGTACGGTTCTTTTCGTGCTTGCTCGGAGGGCTTCATGGATCCCCAATGTTAAAAAATCTCAAAAAGGTATAGACAAAAATTCCTTTGTATGCTACAATATTTCCATAAACTGAAAGGAGCGCTCCCATGAAACACGCCCCGCTCACCAAAGCCCTCTGCCTGAGCTTTGCCCTGATCCTGCTTGGCTCAGCGGTCCCCGCCTTTCCCTTGGCTCTGCCCGCCGCCGCCAAAGGGATAGACTACACCGCCGAGGCCGTCTATCCGCCCTCCCCTGCTGACGTGACCATTTGCGGTAGCAGTAACGGCCACCGCCCCTCCTCGGATATGGACGTCATCGCCATGCAGTTCGTCACCACCGCCGACGCCCTCATGGTCTCCACCAACGTCCCCAGCTACAGCAACGACACAGGCTCGGTGACGGCGGCCCTTTTTGCCTTCGACACCGACTACGACACCTCCCTGCTGGCCTCCCCCATGGCCGAGCATACCTTCGTGGACTTCCGCGACGGCGCGGATCTTTGCTTCCGCTTCGGCGAGGCTGATCCCCTCCCTGCGGGGGAGTACCTGCTGGTGCTCTACGATATGCATGATCCCACCCCCGAAGCGAACGGCGGCTCGGGCACGGGCATCGGTATGTGGCGCTACGCCCCCCACGAGGGTCAGCGCACCTACCTCAACGGCTCCTTCGTGTCGGACATGAGCTTCTCGGTACGGGTGGCCTACAAGGAAAAGCCCGCCAAGCTCTACGGCATTCCCACCAAGCCCGCCACCTCGGGGGAGATCGACTACGCCCCCCTCATGAGCGCGGTGCTGGACTTCCGCAAGGAGGGCTCCACCGCTTACCTGGGCGGCGGTAACCAGACCAAGGGGACTTACGTCACCGAGGGCGGTGAATCCTTCCTCCGTCTCACCGCCGACAAGGACGCGAACGATCCTTACCAGTTCATCAATTTCCCCGATACCCTCATTAAGTGCAGCGAGTACAAGTTCGCTCTTTTGAAGCTGCGGCGCACCAGGGGCTCCAATACCCAGTCCCAGCTCTTCTACATGACCGACGAGACCGCTCTCAGCGAGGCCGCCTCCACCCGCCCCGGCTATCGTGATACCACCGACTGGCAGTACGTCATTGTCAATCTGGGTGCCAACAACAACTACAGCGGTCAGCTCAAGACCTTCCGCTTCGACTACTTCCAGTCCTGTCAGGGCGCTCACCACCTCGACCTTGCGTACATCGCCCTCTTCAAGACCCGCGAGGCCGCCGAGGCCTTCCACGATAACTTCGAGGACTTCAAGGACGCGGTCCCCGACGACGGTAAGGAGGACACCGATATGAACCCCGACTACAGCACCTATATCTCGGCCGACGCCCCCGCCGACCAGGTAGACGGCAAGCTCACCCCCAACGGTCAGCTGGGGTACCTGTACAAGGACTACCCCTACACCATGGACTTTGAAAAGTCCCCCGCCGAGTACCTTCCCGAGGGAGGCTTCGCCTTCACCTCCATCGACAGCGCGGTAGTCAAGGACGGACGCCTGTACTGCAAGGCCTTCTCGGCCTACGAGATCTACACCAAAAAGTTCCTCGGCGACACATACGGCATCCGCGGCGGCTCTCTGGACTTTGACATGGTGCTGGAGAGCGGTGAGATCGCCGTTACCCTGCGCCAGATCCTGCCCAACGACGACCCCGCCAAGTCGGGCATTCGCCTCACCCTCACCGCTGACGGCACCCTGACCGTGACCGAGCGGGACGGCTATACCGACACCGTCAAGCTGGACACCGATCTCACCAAGGGGCACAAATTCTCCTTTGCCGATAAAGGTTCTTCCCTGTCTCTGGTGATCGACGGCACCGCCGTTTACACCATCCTGTGGGACAGCGTGACCAAGACCCTGACAACGCCCTCGGGTAAGTCCTTCCCGGCTATCCACGTGCCGAACGCGGGCTACGCCGCCCTCCGCGCCACCCGCACCCGCGGCTATCTGGATAACGTGACCTACACCTACACCGATATTGTCCCCAAGTCCGTCACGGGCCGTCCCGTGGACTACTCCACCTGGGTGGCCACCGACGATCTGGACCGCACCACCCCCACCTTCACCGAGGTGGGCGCGGGCAAGGAGAAGTACGTGGGTCTGTTCTACTTCCTCATCCACTCCGACGATATGGGCAGCCGCTACGTCAACGACGTCACCCGCTTCTACCTGGAGGGCGGTGTGTCCAACGTCTCGGCCAAGCTCTCCTCCTTCGCGGGGCGCAACGGTGCCTACTGGGCCGAGCCCTACTTCGGCTACTACTCCAGCCACGATACCTGGGTCTACCGCAAGCACGCCTATATGCTGGACGCCGCGGGGGTGGACTTCATCTTCCTGGACGTCTCCAACAACCGCTTCTACGTGGAGCAGAGCAAGGTGCTCTTCGACACCTGGAAGGCCATCCGCGACGAGGGCGGGCAGACCCCGCAGATCGCCTTCATGTTCGGTGATATGCCCTTCACCCTTCTGAACGGTCTGTACACCCTGCTGGAGCCCTTCTACAGCAACCCCGACTATGAGGATCTCCTCTTCAAGTGGGAGGGTAAGCCTCTGGTGCTGGGCAACAAGGACGTTCCCGACGAGCGGCCCTGGACGGTCTCCGACACCACCCCCCAGACCCGCGAATACTACCGCGAACAACTCAAGAACAACCCCGCGCTGAACACCTTCTACACCGATACCTACAAGACTCTCATAAACGAAACCTTCACCGTCCGCAAGTGCTGGGCATGGCAGGCAGGCAACCGCCAGCGAGAGGGCTACTGGGACTGGCTCCAGGAGTTTCCCCAGGCCCTCGGCACCGACTTTGAGGGCAAGCCCGAGCAGATCTCGGTGTCCATGGGTGTCCACGCCCACACCAGCCGCGGCCGCAGCTACCTGAAGGGTGACAGCACCTACAACCCCAAGGGGGACTTCGGCTTCTCCCTCGGCACCGCCAAGTACGGCTACTTCTTTGCCGAGCAGTTCGACTACGCCCTGACACAGGACGTGGACGTAGTCATGATCACGGGCTGGAACGAGTGGTACGCGGGCGTCCATAACGCCCCCTCCGCCGACCAGACCTGCGGTCAGACCCCCACCCCCAACTACTACATGGTGGACCAGATGTCCCCCGAGTACAGCCGTGACGGCGAGCCCATGCGCCTCCGCGACGGAGTCGGCTTCGGTGACAACTACTACTACCAGATGGTCTCCTACATCCGCAAATTCAAGGGACTGAATGCCGCCCCCGCCACGGTCAACGGCGGTTCCCTCTCCACCGCCGACACCGCCGAGTGGGAGAAGGTCTCCCCCGCCTTCACCGATATCATCGGGGACACCGATCTGCGCAGCTTCCCCTCCTTCTGCTCCGAGTTCCTCTACGTCAACGGCACCGCCAGAAACGATCTGGACACCGCCAAGGTCTCCCAGGACGCCGACCATCTCTACTTCCATATCACCACCGCCACCCCCCTCATCACCGCTGACGACGAGCTGTGGATGAACCTCTACATTGACGCCGATAACGATCCCGCCACGGGCTGGGAGGGCTTTGACTATCTGGTCAACCGCTCCCGTACCGATAAGACCGTGTCCGTCGAAAAATTCGCGGACGGCAAATGGGTCTTTGAGGCCGTGGGCGAGGGCGAGTACGTCCTCGGGGAGTCCTCCATGACGGTCAAGATCCCCAAGACCGCTCTGGGACTGGAGGCAGGCAAGGCCGCTTCCCTCTCCTTCAAGTGGGTGGATAACGCCGATATCCGCGGCGATATCATGGCCTTCATGGAGCTGGGCGACACAGCCCCCAACGACCGCTTCGTCTTTGCCTACACCGCCTCCACCACCGAGGACGAGCGGAAGAGCACCGAGGACACCGAGTCCGAGTCTGAATCCAACACCGTAACCGAAACACCGACCGATGCTCCCACCACCGAGGCTCCCACCGAGGAGGTCACCGACGAGCCCAAGAAGAAGGGCTGTAGATCCACTCTTTCGGTCTCCGCGGGGATTCTCGTGACCGCGATCATGGGTGCCGCAGCATTCCGCAAGCGCAAGGAATAATTCTTCCCATCCCCCGCATCCGCGCAATACCATTCATGTAGAAATAAGAAGGTT
>JAFQOC010000426.1 GCA_017420845.1 Clostridia bacterium | reverse complement strand
GGGCATTCAGGAAGGCTTCATAAAGCGGGTGTTCAAGGAGATCCTGGGCGTGGACGTAGCCACTCCCTTCCTGCGGATGCCCTACCGGGAGGCCATGGACCGCTTCGGCTCCGACAAGCCCGACATCCGCTTCGGCTTTGAGCTGAGGAACCTGTCCGATATTCTGGCGGGCACCGAGTTCAAGGTCTTCGCGGGTGCCATCGCAAACGGCGGCTCGGTCCGTGCTATCAACGTAAACGGCGGCGCGTCCATGTCCCGCAAGGAGATCGACACCCTGGTGGAGTTCGTCAAGACCTACAAGGCCAAGGGTCTGGCCTGGCTGAAGTGGGCTGAGAACGGTGACATCTCCTCCTCCTACGCCAAGTTCCTCACCGAGGTCGAGAACGAGGCCATCAAGGCCCGCATGGAGGCAAAGCCCGGCGACCTGATCCTGATCGTGGCCGACAAGAACTCCGTGGTCTTCGACGCCCTGGGCGCCCTCCGTTGCCACTGCGCCAAGAAGATGGGCCTGTGCGACCCCAAGGACTTCAAGTTCCTGTGGGTCACTGAGTTCCCCCTCCTGGAGTACTCCGAGGAGGACGGCCGCTTCTACGCCAAGCATCACCCCTTCACCATGCCCATGGAGGAGGATCTCCAGTACATCGACACCGACCCCGGCCGCGTCCGCGCCAAGGCCTACGATATCGTGCTGAACGGCACCGAGCTGGGCGGCGGCTCCATCCGTATCCACTCGGGTGAGATCCAGTCCAAGATGTTCGAGGTGCTGGGCTTCACCCCCGAGGACGCACAGGAGAAGTTCGGCTTCCTGCTGGAGGCCTTCAAGTACGGCGTGCCTCCTCACGGCGGTCTGGCCTTCGGTCTTGACCGTCTGGTGGCCCTCTCCATCGGTCTGGAGGACATCCGCGACGTCATCGCCTTCCCCAAGGTGCAGAACGCCAGCGAGCTCATGACCAAGTGCCCCTCCCCCGCCGATCCCAAGGCTCTCGAGGAGCTGGCGATCGCTGTGGTGGCTGAGGAAGAGTAAGAGAACGATTAAAGAACGCAAGGGGAAAACTTCTTGAAAGAAGTTTTCCCCTTGGTCTCGCTGCGGCTCGGTCACGCCACGGCTCTGCCCGCCACCGGTGGCCATTCACTACCGTGGCGCCGCTTCGCTACCTTTCAAGAACCTTCAATAATTTGATGGACTTAACCTGCGGTTTGATTTGACTGTCCAAATCCGTCCTTGCTTTTTGAAACGAGATGTGATATCATAAATACATCAAAATAAGGGGTGTGTTTTATGAATAGCACGATCGGATCAAAAATTAGAGCACTGCGTATAGCCAAGGGAATGACGCAGGAAAAGCTGGCAGAAAGATTGGGCATATCTTCCCAAGCGGTTTCTAAATGGGAGCGCGGTATCACCTATCCCGATATCACGTTTCTTCCCATCTTGACCCAAGTACTGGATGTATCCGCAGATGCCCTTTTAGGCATTGAAGGCAACGGTCAGGATACCAAGCCTGCCCTGTATGATGAAGCGTATGACCTTTGGCAAAAGGGAAACAGAAACGAAGAAATGTATTGGCTGGCCAGAGAAGCCGTTGTCGCCTATCCGTCGCGGTTTGACTATGAGTTTTGGCTGGCATCCGTTGAATTTTGGCTTGCCTATGAGGAGAATCGAAAGTCCGATCCGGAAAGTGAATATTTCAACGATCTGACGGAAAACGCACTTCGCCGTTTTGAACACATCACAGAGACCTGTCCCGATACTGCCTTGCGGAATTGCGGGGTATTGGGAAAAATCACGGTATTGCGCTTTGTTGAACGCATTGAGGAAGCAGATTGGAGCGCGGAATTTGAGTATCCGGACCCCGATATTACTACAGCAAGGCAAGCACTGAAGCTGTGGCGGCAGGGCAGGGAGGTACTTGCCTATCTGGATACAGAATGATCCTCCAAAAGCTTCCGTGCCACCCGCGCTTTTGCTTACCCCCCCGTTATTGTTAGGAGGAAAAATATGAAACTCTTTCTCAACGCCCTAACCAAATTCATCGCAGGCCTCCTCCTGGTCGCCCTCCTCCTCTTCCTCCCAGCAGGCACCCTTGCCTACCCCGGCGGCCTCCTCTTCCTCTGCCTCCTCCTTGTCCCCATGCTCCTCCTGGGCATCCTCATGCTCGCCCGCGCCCGCGACCTTCTCGCCAAGCGGCTGGACGTCAAGGAAAAGCAAGGCACCCAAAAAGGCGTGGTGGCTGTCATGGGCCTCATCTTCCTCAGCGGCTTCATCCTCGCGGGGCTGGACTTCCGCTTCGGCTGGTCCAAGGTCCCCCTGCCCGTGGTCATCGTCGCCTCGGTGCTGTTTCTCGTGGGCTACGCCCTCTACGCCGAGGTCATGCGGGAGAACGCCTACCTGTCCCGCACGGTCAAGGTGGAGGAGGGGCAGACTGTCATTTCCACGGGTCTTTACGCCGTGGTGCGCCACCCCATGTACACGGCCTCCACGGTCATGTTCCTGGCCCTTCCCCTGATCCTCGGCTCCTGGTACGCCCTCATCCCCTTCGCCCTCTATCCCGTCATCATGGTCGTCCGTATCCGCGGGGAAGAGAAGCTTCTGACGGCAGAGCTTTCGGGGTATGAGGAGTATAAGAGGAAGGTCAGGTACCGAATGATTCCGTTTATCTGGTGAATCGAGCCGTTGCAGGGACGGATATTTCAATCTTCCGCAAACACAGCTATCAAATCCGTTCGGATTTGAAAAAACACCAAACGGCACTAAAACATAATGTTCTACCGTTGTTCGACCCACTTTTTCGAGGATGTTTCTTGCATTTCGGCGACGGTCGTGCTATAATGAGGGCATTCGATCACCTACGAAAGCGAGAATCAAAATGGAAAACAATTACGCATTCGGCAACTACATTACCGAGCTTCGAAAGAAGAAAAAGCTGTCGCAGGCTGAACTTGGGGAGAAGCTGGGCGTGTCCAACAAAGCCGTATCCAAATGGGAGAACGGC
>JAFQOC010000425.1 GCA_017420845.1 Clostridia bacterium | reverse complement strand
GACAACATGGGCCCCGGGGGCTACGATACGGGCATCTTTGGGACGGTGGTCACCCGAGGCTGGATCAGCTCCCTGCGCTGTGTCAAGAAGCATTACCTCATGATCCACGGCACCCAGGTCATCGACCTGACCAAGGTGTGATATGACCGGACTTTGGATCACACTGGGGGTAATGGGATTTCTGACCCTCGCGGTTTTGGTGACGGCCTATATCTGCTACCGCAGGATGCTCTACTCCCCACCCCGCCGTATGCCCGGGCCGGGTGAATATGAGATCCCCGACGGGGATATCTACGAGTTTTTCCGCGAGGATATGGTGGCGTGGACCAACATGATCCGCGCCTACCCCTACAAGGAGTATTCCATTCAATCCTTCGACGGGCTGACCCTACGGGCGAAGTTTTACGAGCTTGAACCCGGTGCCCCCATCGAGCTCATGTTCCACGGCTACCGCGGCAACGCCGAGCGGGATCTCAGCGGCGGCGTTGAGCGTGCCTTCAAGCTGGGTCACAGCGCCCTGCTCATCGACCACCGCGCCGCGGGTTATTCCGACGGCCACGTTATTACCTTCGGCATCCTGGAAAAGCGGGACGCCTTGGCTTGGGTGGATTTCGCCATCCGTGAGTTCGGAGAGAATGCCAGACTCGTCCTCACGGGTATTTCCATGGGCGCCGCCACGGTGATGATGGTAGCAGGCACGCCTCTGCCCCCTCAAATCAAGTACGTATTGGCGGATTGCGGCTATACCTCCCCCAAGGAGATCATTTCCAAGGTCATGAGAGAGATGAAGCTGCCTCCTTCCCTGCTCTACCCCTGTGCCACCTTGGGTGCCCGTCTGTTCGGAGGCTTCAACCTCAACGAGGACTCCCCTCTGGAGTCCATGGCACGGTGCACGGTACCCGTAGTCTTTGCCCACGGTGATACCGACGATTTCGTGCCCTACGACATGAGCGTGCGTCTGCACGAGGCTTGTATCTCTCCCAAGAAGAAGCTGGTCACCATCCACGGCGCGGGCCACGGCCTGGCCTTCCCCGTGGGGCGGGAGGAGTACGTGAACGCCTTGGCGGAGTTCAAGCGGGAGTGTGGGTTTGATTTTTGATGTAAAAAACATTTTTTTTTGGAAAATCCATTCTATGGAAGTAAGCCGACATAGCTACCCCGGCAGATCTTGAAGATCTGCCGGGGTATTGTTCACTTATTTTCCAGTCGTCATCCGCTTGACCTCCGGTTCATGAAGCTGATAAATCTCCTCGGTGGCAAACGCCAGCTTGGTGACCACGTTCTCCATGGTGGGGTAGCAGTAGAAGGAATCGTTCTCGGTGGAGATATCCACACAGTCGAAGGGCTTGACGTGGGGGAAATCGTACTCCACGTGGAGGCTGTTGGTTTGCAGGGGCTTTCTTTGGATGCGGAAGTCCTCCCCGCGGTAGTGCCCCGTGAGGACAAAGCCGTTCTCGGGATCGTGGGTGAGCTTTCCCTCTCCCAGGGGCATGAAGCGGTAGCACCTCGGCATGGAGTGAATATCCACCGTATCCTCGAAGCGATAGGTGCCGCTCAAGACCTCCTCGCGGACACACGCACGCTCCCATTCGAACCAATCAGGAATATGGGTAAACTCGGTATCCCCCTCTTTGGCGGTAAGGGTGCTGTCCTCGTTCATGTGCCATACCTTGCCGCAGGCGGTACAGGTCAGGTCAGCGCCACGGGAGGTCATCTTGGACTCGGTCTGACAGTGGGGACAGCGGTAGAGGATCTTGTGTAACCCCTCGGCACGCCAGGGCTCGGTGATGGCAAATCCCCGCTCCAGCTGGTAGCTGTAGTCGTTGTAGGTCAGGGCCTCGCGGATGCGGGTATTGATCTCCTCGGGGGTGAGGGCGGCGGCCTCCTCGGCGGTAAGAGTGAGGGTCATGGTGGTATGGAGGGGCACCTTGCGCTTTTTCTTGACGTTCCAGAAGGGGGAGTGGAGGTAATTGCCGCGGTGCAAAACCGTCACCACGGGAACCTTGCAGGACTTGACCAGGTAGCCCAGGGAGTCGGGCAGGTAAGAGGAGGTGCCGCAGGGGGCGTATCGCGCCTCTGGATACATGCAGAGGATATCCCCTCTTTTCAGTACCTTGCGGATGGAGCGGACGAGGTGGATATCGTTGGTAAATTTTCGGGTGCAGATAGCTCCGATCCACTCCATGAGCCAGGGACGCATATAGTAGCCGTCGATGTTGACCACGTTGTTGACTCTTTGGGGATAGGTCAGCCCCGATACCAGCTCAAAGTCGATGAAGGACATGTGGTTGGAGAGGAGGATATAGGGAGGCTTGACTCCCTCCATATTGATCTTTTCCAGCTTGTAGTCCTTCCCCGCCAGCATAATCTTGGATAGGACCTGAATGAGCCAGGTGAGGTAGATGGGCTGGCGGATGGGATATTTGGCGGTTTTATAGCGGCGCTTGTTGCGGTAATTGACTTCCATGGCGTTTGTTCCCTTCACATTGGATTCATTTTGTGAATTTTCTCCATTATACACGATTTGACGACAGAATGCAATAGATTTCACAAAATCCATTTGATTTTCACGTATTCCCGCTGAAAGCCGTGTAATTGGGCTTCCAATTTGAGTGTAACTATTCAGCCAACCTTCAAATTTGGGTTTATCGCTCTGCGCTAAACCCAAGTGAAATGCGCTTGCGCGCGTGAAATATGCGCTGAAGCGCATGTGAAATACTCGCAAGCGAGTGTGAAATTTGCCCTTCGGGCAAGTTGAGGTGCAGAACCTTC
>JAFQOC010000424.1 GCA_017420845.1 Clostridia bacterium | reverse complement strand
GTCCACACCTACCGGACGGCCGCAGTGCTTCCAGTCTATGAGGTTGCGGGAGGTAAAGATGTGGAGATTGCCCACGGTGACCATAACCCAGATGCCGCCACCTTCCATAGTCCCGTCTTCGTACCAGAACACCTTGGGATCGCGAAGCCCGCCACCGTACCGGTTGTTCGGATTCTTCACCACAGGGTTGCCCTCGTACTTGATGAAGGTACGGCCGCCGTCCTTGGAGTAGGCCAGGCTTTCCTTGGCGTAGCCGTGGGTGGTATCACCGCCCACGCTGGCGTAAAACAGGACCATACGGGAGGCGGGCGGGGTGGACTCGTCAAAGAGTCCCGAGGTGTTGTTGTAGTCAATGACCGCCGAGCCCGACCAGGCCATGCCCAGATCGTCGGGCATGACGGCGAGGGGCAACTCCTCCCAGTTCACCAGATCCTTGGATACGGCGTGTCCCCAGGAGGTAGTGCCGGTCAAGCCGGGGACCCCCGTGTCGAAGGGGCGGTTGCATTGGAAGAACAGGTGATACTCCTCCGTAGTGGCGTTGTAGACCAGGCCATTGGGGTCGTTCATCTGGTAGGTATAGGGGGTGAAGTGGTACTTGGGGCGAGATTCCTCCTTGTAGAGGGTGTCGGGATTCGGCTCCCGGACAAGGTTGACGGTATAAGTAGCCGACATACCCGTGGAGGGATCCTTGACCATGATCTGCACCGAGGTCTGGCCCACGTTCAGAGGAATTGTTTTCTGATCGCCTGTCCGGTAGCCGCTACCGCCCACGGTGACCTCATACATGCCGCTGTCAAAGCTCGCAGAGAGCTTCACTTGCTCGGTGGAGTAGGGGAGGCTGGCCCAGTAGGTGTGATCCTCGGCCGTAAAGGCGGAATCCAACTCGATGCCCTCCACCGCGATATCCTCCAGAACAGGCTGGGTTACAGGGGTGTACCGCACATGATTGAAGGTTGCGGTGGTGCCGCCCGAAACCATAAGCCCGAGGTAGCCACCCCCGTAGCCCGGGATAGTCAAGGATTTGTAGAGAGTGTCGTTGACGAAAAAATTGGCACTCCCCGAGGAGGTGACCTCCATGCGGAGACGGTAGGTTTCAGCTTGCTTGTCTGCGGCGCTCATGCCCGCCACCTCAATCCATTCGGCAGAGCCGTCCTTGTGGGCAAAGACCATAACATTGCCGTCCCCACGGGCCACCAGCAGGCTAATGAGTCGATCAGGATGTCCCTTGGCGCTCTCGGGATTGTGTACCCCGAAGAGCATACCCGCGGCGTGGTTTCCTGCCTTGATCTCCACGTCTGCCTCGTAGACGAAGGAGGTGTCAGCCGGAATCATGGCATCCTGAGCGTATGCCCAGGTGTCTCCGCCCCAGGTGATGCCTACGTAGCCCTTGGCACTTTCTTTCCACGTGCCGTTGATGGGGGTCCAGCCCGTGAGATTGCTGACAAAGCCGCTCTCCTCACCGCCGACTTTACCGGTGATGGTAAGCTTGATGTCCTCATAGGTTCCGTTGTCGTTGGTCATCATACCCACGTATCCTCCCGCGAAATTCAAGTGTGTTCGGGTCAGTACTGATACACCGTCAATGAAATACTCAAACTCCTCGGCGGAGCTACGGACGATCTTCACCCGGTATGTGTTCTTCTGCTCGGGCAGATCCCCAACGTCCACCCCACTCTCGGGGAAGCCGTTGGTCTGGTCGAAGCGGATGAAGCGGTGACTCCCCGTCATGATGCCAAAGTCGTAGAAGCGCTCGGTGGGTCTCTCGGGATTCTTCAGACCGAAGATGAGGGAAGCGTTGAAGTCCGGGTTGGAGGTCACCGAGGTGACGGTGGCCTCGTAGGTAAACAGATCGTCGGCGGCGATATAGTCCTCCGAGATGGCGAAGACGTCGCCCGTGCCGCCACTTTTGCCAACAAAAGCGTCTCCCTCATAGCTCCACGTACCCGTAAGCCCATGGAGATTGGAAAGTGCTTTTCCTTCTGCCGCGCTGACGGCGGTCAGGGGAAGGAAATGCGCGCCGCAAAGCAGAATGGTCAACAGAATGGCAATCGGGTGCTTGACCGAACGGGTCAGATGTTTCATGGTATCGTGTCCTCCTTATGAAGATTGGTTTTTTTCCAAGCGATATGGGAAAACAGCGCGACGCCGACGGCCGCCTCCTCACGGTACTCGGGAACGGAGACCGTCATGCCAAAGACCCGCTCCAGAGCTGCGGGAAGAGCCGGATTGAGTCGTGCCGCATTGCCGGAGACCACCAACGTCGTGATCCCGTCATGGGGCATACGGGAAAACATGCCGAAAAGCTCCTCAGCCATGCCTACAACCGTTCCGGCAACCAGTGCTTCGGGGGTGAAGTTCTCTTCAGTTAAACCTTGAATCCGGCCTTTGAGGGTGGGGTCTGATCGCGTGCCGCAGAAGGTGGTGCGCACAGGGAGAATCTGACCGTTTTTCAGCCCATCTGCCGCCAATCGGTTCATGATCTCGTATTGGCGCTTGTCGTCCAGTCCGCAGGCGGCAGCATACCGACGGAAGAAGCGCTCCACTACTGCGTAAGCCCGTCCTCCGCAGAGAGCGGAGCCGCTGACGAGGTATTCGCCATTCAGGAAGGGGCGTACCTCAATATCGGGGTCACAGGCCACCGAGGCGGGATCCCGTGTCAGAAGCGAGACCTGGCTGCCCGTGCCAAAATTGGCCAGCACGGTGTGGCGGTAGTCCAGTACGGCCCCCAGAAATCCCGCCTGATTATCCCCGATGGGAACAGCGACGGGAATGCCGTTGTAATCGCCCACCCAAACAGCGTCGTGGGTGACAGCGGGGAGCAGATCGGGGGATATACGGAGCTTTATCAAGGAATCGCGGTCAAAGCAACCATCGGTTATGGAGTAGAGTCCCAGGCTGGCCGCGTTGGAGGCGTGGGTAATGGAGCAGGCTACCCCACACAAGCGGGCGGCTGTGTAATCCATGACCGTGCAGAGGGCGGCGGTCGCGCAGGGGACGCGTCCCGCGGCGGCTTCAGCTACGTGGGTCGCCAGACCGTATCCCGGAGAGAGGCAATAGCCCGTTTCTTTGACAATTCGCTCACAGGCTGAGGGAGAGCCCTCCCCGGCCCGAGCGTCCTGCCAGGTGTACAGGGGAGACAGCGCGCGGCCGTTGGCATCCACGTAGAGAATGCCATGCATCTGCCCTGTCAGACCAATGGCGACCACCTTGGGAAAGCGCTTCAGCAGGAAGTCAAGCAGACGCTTGACTTTACCGTAAATGCGCTCGGCATCCTGCAATCTCTCCCACGGCTGCAGGGTGGGGAGGTTGTAGTGGTTCTGAACTGTGTAGACTGCCACAGCCCGACGGTTGGTAGGCTCCAGCACGGCCGCGCTGATGGTGGTGGTGCCGATGTCCAGCCCCAGCGTAAGGAGGGCGTGGGGATTGACAGGCGGAAGGCTCTCCCCTTCTTCCTCCGCCAGGAGGGAATCCTGCCAGTCATCAACATCCAGACCCTCGTAAAAGCCTGCGTCACCAAGGACGCGGGCGATGCGATTACAGAGCTTGACCTGGTCCTCGGCGGCGTCGGCGGCGTCCCGTAGCTCAGCAAGACGTTTGTCCAGCATCTCCCGTCCCGAGATGACGCCGTCCTGCCAAAGCTGGATGTCACAAAGGGACACTCCTGCCCGTCGCAGAACAGCCACCCGGCGCAGACGGGATACGTCCTCGGCGTTGTACTCACGATAGTCGTTCTCTGACCGTTCTACGGTCAGAAGCCCCTTGTCCTCATAGAGGCGAATGGCCTTACGATTCAAGCCTGTCAAAAGCTCGACTTCACGTATGCGCACGGTATTCCTCCTGTTCGATGTCTTTTCTGCCTTAATTGTAAACTATACCCCGGGGGGACAGTCAAGAGGTATTCCTCAAGAAAAAATGTAAACAATATTTGAACGAGCATGTTGCCATGAAGCGGGCGGAGTCAAAAAATACCCATAATTTTTCAAGCAAAAAAGGATCTCTCGACCATACGGCGTTTCACTCCTGGCCGCACGGGATGGCTTGGCCTGAGACCTTTACCACGAATCGGTAAAAAATCCCTCCCGCACGATTGCGCGAGAGGGATTTTTTATGTGCGCGGGAATCAGAAGCCCTTGCAGTTTTCCTTAACCTCGTCGTAGGTGTCGGTGATCTCCAGGGCGGGAGCGGGGGTCAGAAGACTGACCACAACAATGACGATGAGACCCACGATGAAGGCGGGGAGCAGCTCGTAGATGTCCAGGATGGTACCGGCGCAGAGCTTGCGGACCACGAACTTCCAGATAAAGACGGTGACGCCGCCCGCGATCATGCCGGCGATGGCGCCGTTCTTGTTGGCGCGCTTCCAGAACAGGGCGCAGAGGATGACGGGACCGAAGGCCGCGCCAAAGCCTGCCCAGGCGAAGGATACGATGCGGAACACCGAGCTGGAGGGATCAGAGGCCAGGAAGATGGCCACGATGGAGATGACCACGACCGACACGCGGGCAATGATCATGTTGGTCTTGGTGGAGACCTTGACTCTGAATGCTTCCACGATGAGGTTCTGGGACACCGAGGAGGCGGCGGCCAGGAGCTGGGAGTCGGCGGTGGACATGGTGGAGGCCAGAATACCCGCCAGGATGATACCGCCCGTGATGGCGGGAACGAAGCCGTACTTGCTCAGCACCGAGGCGATATCCACGATGATGGTCTCGGCGGCGGAGGCATCGGCGTAGGTGGGGAGGATGCCGTTCTTCATGAGAGAGTAGCCCACCACACCGATCAGCACGGCCACGCCCATGGAGATGACCACCCAGACAGAGGCCACGCGGCGGGAGGTCTTGAGCTTGTTCTCGTCCTCGATGGCCATGAAGCGCAGGAGGATGTGGGGCATGCCGAAGTAGCCCAGACCCCAGGCCAGGGTGGAGGCAACGGGCAGGGCACCGTAGGAGCCGGTCTCACCCGTGGCCACGTTAAAGCCCTTGAAGAGGTCGAGGTAGCCGTCCAGTCCCTGCACGTTGGCGAAGACCGCGTCAAAGCCGTGAACCAGGCCCTCGGTGAAGCCCACCACCACGAAGAGGGCGATGGTCATGACGATGGACTGGACGAAGTCGGTGGTGGAGGCGGCCAGGAAGCCACCCAGGGTGCAGTAGATGACGATGACGGCGGCGGAAACCACCATGGCCAGCATGTAGTCGATGCCGAAGAGGGAGGAGAAGAGCTTACCGCAGGCGGCAAAGCCCGAGGCGGTGTAGGGGATGAAGAAGATGACGATGAACAGGGCCGAGATGATGGTCAGGACCCGGTTCTTGTCCCCGAAGCGGCGGGAGAAGAAATCGGGGATGGTGAAGGCGTCGATGCGGTGGGAGTAGACGCGCAGCCGCTTGGCCACGAAGAGCCAGTTGAGGTAGGTACCGATGGCCAGACCGATGGCGGTCCAGGATGCCTCAGCCAGGCCGCCCATCATGGCGACGGCGGGGAGACCCATGAGAAGCCAGCCGCTCATGTCCGAGGCCTCGGCACTCATGGCGGTGACCAGGGGGCCCAGCTTACGGCCGCCCAGGAAGAAGTCTCCGGCGGTCTTATTCTTTTTGGAAACGGCAACGCCGATGGCCAGCATCATGCCCATGTACAGGACAATGGTCACCAGCATGATCCATTCTGAGATCTGCATAATTAAACTCCTTTCGGATTCAAAAGATGTTACATTATAGCACAAATCAAAATAGACCGAAATACAGAACCGATTGTATACGGAGAAATGGAAAGAAAAAGCCATTTCGTCGCAAAAAGGATTGCTACAAAATGGCTTTTGATTTAGACTGCAGTTCGGATATTTTCTGTAAAATAGAATTTACTTAAAAAATTTGTGTAAAATTGCCAAAAACATTTTTTGAAGGAGACATGAAGGAATTCTTGCATAAGAAGGAAAGGGAGCTTCATTTTCCTTCGAAATTCCTGTATCCTGCCAGAAACAGGGGCATGGTACGGCGTCCGTACTCGGCCAGAGGGTACT
>JAFQOC010000423.1 GCA_017420845.1 Clostridia bacterium | reverse complement strand
CACCGCCTACCCCGCCTCCTTCGTGGGCTACCGCGACGACGGCACCGTGGTGCTCTGTTCCATGACCTCCACCATCGACGGCAGCCGCGCGGGTCTGCGCTTCAAGGACGGCTATAAGTTCTGCACCGAAATGGGCTTCAACAGCGTCTTCTACCTGGACGGCGGCGGCTCCTGCACCTTCCTGACCCTGGATGAGGGTAGCTACACCATCCGCAACCAGTGCTCTGACGGCTCTCCCAGAGCGGTCATCAACGGCATCGGCGTGGTCTGGAACGAGACCCCCGTGTGCGACAAGCAGGGCTCTCTGTCCTACATCAAGACCGCCGTGGATATGTCCACCATCCCCGCCACCTATCTGGACGGTGCCCTCATCAACGAGCTGATCGGCGGACAGAACGCCGTCAATACCGGCTATGACGAGACCGAGAAGGCCTTCAAGATGACCACCGCCACGGCGACCAATGACCCCTATGCTACTCTGGATTTCGGCGCGCTGGCTCCCGCCTCCGCCGACGAGTACAAGTACCTCGTGTTCAAGGTGAAGAATGATCATACCAGTCCCAGCACCACCCTGCAGCTCTTCTACGCCGCCGGTGCGGACAACGGTGCCGACGGTAATCGAACCAAGTCCGCCTCTGTCAAGTCGGGTATGGACGGCTGGCAGTACGTTACGGTGGATATGAGCAAGGTGGCCAAATGGACGGGAAAGATCAACAATATCCGTCTGGATATTTTTGACGGCGCCAACACGCCTGAGGGCAAGACCATGTACTTCGGTGCCATCGTCCTCTGTAAGACCGCCGAGGAGGCCGCCAAGGTCTCCGACGGCTGGGCACCCGAAGGCTCCATCACCGATTATCTGGCTTATCTGGAGTCCCTGAAGCCCGAGACCGAGCCCGAGACGGAAGCTCCTACTGAGCCTGAAACCGAGGCGCCTACCGTGCCTGAGACCGAGGCACCCACCGAGGAGTCTACGGAGGCTCCCACCGCCGCTCCCACCGATCCTGTCACCGAGGCGCCCACTGAAACCGCCGAGGATACCCTGATCGACCCCGCGCCCGGCGGCTGCGGTTCTGCCGTGAGCGTTGGTGCCGCCGCTATCCTCGTGGCCGTCGCGGCCTGTGTGATCCGCAAAAAGGACTAAACCGAGGCGTATTTGCATACGGTTATATAGCCAAACCCCACCGTCACAGGGCGGTGGGGTTGATTTTTTGGGGGGAGGTACAGAAAATGAGGCTGTGGCGATGGAGTTTCCATTCCCGTGTCGTCGTTGCGGACCGGGGAGGGAGGTTTATCAGGCAGGAGCGTGAGAGGTGGGCAAAGGATCTGCGCCGCGGGATGGCGGTTGTCGTTGCCCTGTCGCTGTGGACGGGGGCGGGGCGCATGACCGCTTCCCAAGGGGCAATGTCCGCAGACGCGGAGGAGCGGTTCGGGGAGATCCATTGGTACGGAGGAGACGGGCGTTACATTTGGGTGTAACCATTCAGTCAACTTTCAAATTTGGGTTTATCGCTCCGCGCTAAACCCAAATTTGAGTGAAATACGCCTTGCGGCGTGTGAAATACCTGCGGTGTGAAATTTGCGCTACGCGCAAGTGAAATATGCCTTTCGGCATGTTAAGGTGCAAAACCTT
>JAFQOC010000422.1 GCA_017420845.1 Clostridia bacterium | reverse complement strand
GGTAAACGAACACGCCGATGCTGGCGGATTGGAAATAGTAGTAAGCTTCCCTATAGTTGGAAATGTCCACCACGGCAAAGTCCAGCGCGGGACGGCCCCGTACGTAACCGTAATGGATGAGCTCCAGAATCACCTTGTAGACCGTGTCCACGGGAACGGCGAAGCCCAGCCCCTCCACGTTATCGGCAGAAACCTTGGCATTGACGATCCCCACCAGCTCACCGGCCAGGTTAAAAAGGCCGCCGCCGGAGTTACCGGGATTGACAGGGGCAGAGGTCTGAAGCAGGGTCATAACGTGACTCCCTACCTGAATCTGGCGGGCGGTAGCCGAAACCATGCCCTCGGTGACGGTGCCCCCCAAAGAACCCAAGGGGTTGCCGATGGCGATCACGTCTTCCCCCACCATGAGATCGAAGCTGGCACCCAGCACAGCCACAGTCAGCTTGGTGCTTCCGGGATCAATGCGGATGACGGCAATGTCGGTCTTTTCGTCGGTACCCACCAGAGTAGCGCTGAATTCGGTCCCGTTCGTGAGGCGGACCGTGATACGGTCCGCACCTTCAATCACGTGATGATTGGTAATGATATAGCCCTCGGAGGAGATGATGACGCCGCTCCCCGAGCCGCTGGTGATGATATGTCCCAGGGAGCCCGACTGAGAAACGGTGCCCGTTGTGATCTCCACCACGGAATCCGCTACGCGGGCCACCACGGTAGCAACCGAAAGCACGTTGGTACCTGCCGAGGTCAACACCTGTCCGTCCTCACCAAAGACCACGTCGGGTCTGCCGTCTCCATCCTCGTCTACCCGCCGGGCAGGAAGCTTGGTGATGGAATCCAGACCAAGCGTGTGATCCGGAAGCTGGGAATTAATGTTCCCTCCGGGGACAAAGGGACGGATCGCACCATTGTTCCCATTTGCGGTTTCGTCAGAAATATGGAGGCCCTCGGAGGTGCCGTCCTCTGTGGAAGAAGACTCGTTCCCCTGATCGGGATGCACCGAGGGCAAGGTAAGCCACGCGCCCACCAGGCAACCCAACACCACGGTCAGACTGACCAGAGCGGTCAACGCCGTTATGAACGCCTTTCTGTAATTGAAGTCACCGTCGGGAGAGCTTCCGGCGTTATATACGTAGCCGTGGCTTCCGTCGGGATTGATATATTCACGGCCGTCGGGATCCGTCTCCCGATACCGATGCTCCGAGGAGGATCGGTCCGCGCCGTCCATCCCCTTCTTGGGATCGTATTCACTCATGAAAGATTCATTCCTCCACAAAATTTCTCATTTTTTCACGTCTCACAGACGGGTCGCCAATACGGCAGCCAACAATGCGCCACCATACAGCTTATATCTATTATAGATGCCGAATGTGATGGTTTTTTGACCGATACAGCAGGAAAAAATGAAAATATTGAACGAAGTCTTCCGGCGGTTCCCCATCGGGAAGATCTTCCTGGAAAAGAGTCAGCTGTCCCGGACACACTACCTTTAGGGTGTAGCCCTTATGAACAGCAGGCTTGTGGGACAGATCATGGGAACGGCTAAGAGCGCTTTGAGGCTTCTGTCTTCGGATCGACGGCGATCCTGTTCATCAACGCCTGCCTCCATTCCGCAAGAAAGGAAGCTTTCGCAGGACGAAAGCCACGGTCACACGTATGCCCAAAAAGCTGATTACCTCGGAGATGAATCCCTCGGAGATCTACCCCGACCCGCTGGGGCGGGCAAAGGGAGCAGTCATTACGAACCCCATCGCGGATATCGCACTGGCGGGTGATATTCCTGCCTCCCGCCTGTTCTCCAACATTCCGGCCTCCCTGGCGCGGGATATCCGCGAAGAAGTCAGGAGGGAGTGGGAGGAAGAGCATTCATCCTCTCCCAAGGGGTAGGCTTCACTTGGAATATTCTTCCAGCGTTACGTCCTTCTCATATATCTCGGTAGCAGCCTTCACGCCGACGAAGCGGTAGTGCCAGGGCTCGTAGGAGTAACCCGTGACCGCCTCCCCATCCTCGGGATAGCGAAGAATGAAGCCAAAGAAGTGGGCGTTTTCGGTCAGCCACTCATAGGCGGCGTTTTGGGCAAAGCTTTCGTCCAAGGAGGGATGGTTGATGGAAATCAGATCCACGCAAAGCCCCGTCTGGTGTTCGCTTTCCCCCGGCCTCGCGGAGTAGCTCAGCACCTCAGCTTCACATTGATCCTGTGTCCAGCCGGGGTGCTTAGCCATTTCGTTCCCCAGATAGGTATTGAACAGAATTTGCTGGTAGGCGTAGTCGCGGTAGCCGCTGGTAGCGACGATGTCGGTATAGCCGCGGGCGTGAAGCTCCAGAATAAGAGCCTCGGCGGCAAGGGCGGCGTTTGCCTCCAGCTTAACCTCCTTACCGTAGAGGGTCAGCTCGGAGGGAACGGCGGAGATGTTCTCGGGAGCATAGTCCTCTCCGCAGGGATTCTGCTTATTAACCAGAATCAGATAGGCTTTGTCGGTAACGGTAACGGCGCTTTTGTAATCTTTCATGTCAATTTCGTAATCATACTGCGGCAGCTTTCCCCTGCCGCAGGAGGACAGAAGAGCGGTCAGAGCGAGAGCGGCAACAGCGATCCTTACAGATTTCTTATGCATATTTTATCCTTATGGGTATTGGGTTTCAGGGTTTGGTCTCGACTACGATGAAAAAAGGAGACGTGGGGGAATTGATAATCTTGACCAGCGTGGCGCAAACGCGGTGACGGGAGATCCCCGCCAGATAGTCCAGAATCATCTGCCCCTCGGCGTCGCCCTCCTTGTGGCCGGGGTAGACGGCGATATTGAGGATGGCGTCCTTATCCATGAGGCTGATGGCGTCGCAGATGGCGGGGAGGGTGGTCTCCCGGAGGGTGGTGATGGACTTATCACCGCCGGGGAGCCAGCCGAGATTGAACATCCCCGCCTTAAAGGGGACGTCCACGTATTTCTTGACGTTGGAGTGGGAATCCAGGATCAGCTGGTAGTTGTCGGGACAGCCTGCGCGAACCAGATGCTCCTGGGTGGAGGACAGAGCCTGCTCTTGGATATCGAAGGCGTAGACAAAGCCCTCGGGGCCTACGGTCTTGGACAGGAATTCGGTGTCGTGGCCGTTGCCCATGGTGAAATCCACCGCCACGTCACCGGGGCGGAGGTGCTTGAGGATGAAGTATTTGTGGAGTTCGAGTAGGTCGATCATATATTTTCTCCTTATGAGGGGGGATTTCAAATTTGGGTTTATCGAACTGTTTGACGGATAGAATGTGACGGTTTTTCGTTAGCGGGCGCACACGCAGGTGCGCCCCTACCGTGGTAAAATTTCATTGGCACATCATAATAAATTGGGGGTAGGGGCGCACCTATGTGTGCGCCCGTGAACGCGCGAAGTACATTCAATTC
>JAFQOC010000421.1 GCA_017420845.1 Clostridia bacterium | reverse complement strand
GGATGAACTGGATCAGCGTGAGTCCCAGATAGATGGAATACAGGATCAAGGCGGTGGTCTTGACCCTGGGCACCAGCTTGGAGACCGAGGGGCCGGGGCTTTCCGCCTTCATGATGTGCATATTCTGCCCGCCCGACAAGGGGATGAAGGCCATGATGAAGACCAGCACGCCCATGCCGCCCACCCAGTGGGTGAAGCTGCGCCACATGAGCATACAGCGGGGCAGAGGCTCCACGGCGGTGAGAATGGAGGCACCCGTGGTGGTAAAGCCCGAAACCGTCTCGAAGACGGCATCCACATAGTTCGGGATCGTACCCGAGACGAAGAAGGGAATAGCCCCGAACAGAGACAGGATGATCCAGGACAGGGCGACGATGACGAAGCCCTCGCGGGCGTAGAGCACGGGATCCTTGGGCTTTTTCCAGATGCAGAGACTGCCGATGGCGGCGCAGATCAAGGCGGTGACGGCAAAGGACCAGACCTCGGCCTCGGCGTAGCACAGGCCCGTGATCAGAGGTACCAGCATAAATCCTGCCTCAAAGAGCAGGAGCCATCCCAGTATGTTGCGGATCATTTTGTAGTTCATAGTATCATCCCCCTCACAGAAGGATGTCCGCGATGTCGTCGATGGCCTTGGCGCGGGTCACAACCACCACGCTGTCCCCGGCCTTAATGATGTCGCTGCCGCGGGGGATCAACACCTTACCGCCGCGGATGATGGCGGCAATGAGGATGTCGGGCTTCTTTTTCATGGCCATAAGAGGAATATCCGTTACGGGAGAATCCTCCCCTATGGTGTACTCGGCGGCCTCAACCTCGCCCTGGATGATGCTGTACAGGGTCTCCATTTTGCTTCCCTCGGAATTTCCCATGGCGCGGACGTAGCGGAGGATGAGGTCGGCGGTAATATTCTTGGGATAGATAGTGGAATCCAGATCCAGATGCTTGATGACGTCATCAAAGGCGATGCGATGGATCTTGGTGACCACCTTGGATGCGCCCTCACTCTTGGCAAACAGGGACAAGAGAATGTTCTCCTCGTCCATGCCCGTCAGCGCCACAAAGGCATCGGTGGTTCGGATTCCCTCCTCCAGAAGCAGAGCCTGATCTGAGGCATCCCCTTGAATGATCTGCACCTCGGGGTATTTTTCACAGAGCTCGACACACCGCTTGGGATCCCGCTCGATAATCTTGAGAGAGATACCCGACCGACGGAGGATGCTGCACAGGTATTGGGCCGTCTCGCCGCCTCCCGCCACCAGCACGTCCTTCACGGCGCGGTTACGGTAGCCGATGGCCTTGAAAAACTCCGAGGCGTTTCGGGGAGAGGCAATAACCGAAATGACGTCCTTTTCGGCAAAGACGAAATTACCGTTGGCAATATAGGGCTCGTCCCCACGCTCCACAGTACATACCAGAACGTCACAGCCCAGCTTAGCCACCACGTCCTTCACCGCCATGCCCGACAGTCTGCTCCCCTCGGGGATCTTGTACTTGAACAGCTCCACCCGCCCGTGGGCGAAGGTGTCAATGCGGATGGCCGATGGAAAGCGGAGCACGCGGGCGATCTCGGTAGCGGCGGCATGCTCGGGATTGATGACCATGGCCAGCCCCAGCTCGTCCTTGAAATAGTTGGTTTCGGAGCTATAGGCAGGATTCTTCACGCGGGCGATGGTACGGCAGTTGCCCGATTTTTTGGCGATGAGACAGCAGAGCAGATTGAGCTCGTCCGAGCCTGTGACGGCGATGAGCAGGTCGGCCTTACGGATGCCCGCCTCCTCCTGAATGGTATGGGTAGCGCCGTTTCCCACGCAGCCCATGACGTCCAACCGGGCGGACACATCAGCTACCAAGGCGGCATTGCTGTCGATGACGGTGATATTATTTCCATCTTCATTGAGCTGCTCTGCCAGGGCTTGCCCCACCTTGCCGCAGCCAACGATCATGATATTCATAAGTTCCCTTCTTTTCCAAAAAATTTGTTTCCATGGCCATGCATGGAAACGGTACGTAACGATATTGTATCACGCATGGCCTGTTTTGTCAAGTGGAGAGTTGACAAAAAATCAAGCGAGGGCGTTCAAATTGCAGTTTATCGTTCCGATAAACTGCAATAGTGAAATACGCTTCGCGTGTGAAATGCCTTCGGCGTGAAATACGCTTCGCGTGTGAAATCCTCCCTTCGGTCGGGTGTCGGAAGAAACCCTACGGGTTTCAATT
>JAFQOC010000420.1 GCA_017420845.1 Clostridia bacterium | reverse complement strand
TACAAATCCATATACGGGTGAAAAACCTGCTCCACATTTGTGTAACAATTACCATTCATATCGCCCGAAAAAACGCTCACAATAATACCAGAGCCGAGCGAAGCGCAAAGACGGGCCCCGTGGCGCGTCCTCGCAGAAGCCGCCCGGGCTCGATCATATAGATCTTCCCTGCCGTACCCTCCGTGCGGTCGGGAAACAGACAGAAGCAAGGAGTCAAAAGTTATGGCAAGCAACAAGACACTCGTTCCCGAGGCCAAGCAGGCACTCAACCAGTTCAAGATGGAGGCCGCCAACGAGGTTGGCGTCAACCTCAACCAGGGCTACAACGGCGACCTCACCTCTCGCCAGGCAGGGTCCATCGGCGGGCAGATGGTCAAGAAGATGATCCAGTCCTACGAGAACGGTCTGGCCGGTAAGAATCAGAACCAGTAAGCGTCCAAACGCAAGATCCGGGAGGGCTCCGCTACGGCGGAGCTCTCTCTTTGTGAAAAAAACTTGTTAATTTTGCTCATTCCTCTTTACATGGGGGAAAGTTTGTGGTATAATAATTCCAAGAAGCAGGGTCCCCCTGCCCGAAAGGAGTTTCACTATGGCCAACAAGATCAAGGACGAAAAGCTGGATTTCCTGTTTAACGCCATCCTGACCCTCGAGACCGTTGAGGATTGTTACAGCTTCTTTGAGGATCTCTGTACGGTTTCCGAGCTGCAGGAGATGTCCCGCCGCATGGAAGCCGCCCGTATGCTGCGGGCCAACGCCGTCTACGCCGATATCGCCGCCCGGACAGGGCTCAGCACCGCCACCATCAGCCGCGTCAACCGCTGTCTGAAGTACGGAAGCGACGGCTACAACAAAGCGCTGGACAATCTTGAGGCCAACCGCCATCCCGGACTCACCGACCGCCACCGTTCCTGACCGTACGGCGGTACATTTACAACCTACGAGGATACCTATGTACGACGGATACCGCGCCATTGCAACCGCCTACGACCGATTCAACGCCGACGTGGACTACGAGCGGTGGAGTGATTTTATCGAAGCCTGCTTCAAAAGATTTCTCCCGGCCAAGCCCGAGATCGTGCTGGATCTGGCCTGCGGTACGGGGCGCATGACCTTCCCGCTGGCCGACCGCGGGTACGACATGATCGGCATTGACGGCAGTGCCGAGATGCTGGCAGAGGCCTTTGACAAGAATGCTGAGCGCACCGACCGCCTCTTTGAGCAGGCTTGCGAAAAGCTGGGTATTGACCCGGACGGGCTTGATACCGATGCCGCCATGGAGGAGCTGGCACGACACCCTGCCCCCCTGTTTTTGCAGCAGGATATGCGGGACTTTGAGCTGTACGGCACCGTGGACGCCACGGTGTGCTGTCTCGACAGTCTCAATTACCTCTGCGGAGAGGGGGATCTTTTGGCGTGCCTACGGTGCATCCAACTCTACCTCGCCCCCGGGGGACTTCTGGTATTCGACGTCAACAGCCCCTACAAGTTTGCCCACACATACGGAAACAATGCGTACGTATTAGAGGACGAGGATGCTGACGGCAAGGCGGTTTTCTGCGGCTGGCAGAACGAATACGACCCCGAGAGTCGTCTCTGTCGATTCTACCTGTCCCTCTTTGCCGAGGGAGAGGACGGCACCTACACC
>JAFQOC010000419.1 GCA_017420845.1 Clostridia bacterium | reverse complement strand
GAGGCTCCCACCGAGCCCGACACCGAAGCACCCAAGAAGGGCTGTAAGTCCTCGCTCCTTGCCTCCGTGGCACTCCTGTCGGCTATGGCCGCCGCCGTGGCGCTCCGTAAGAAGGAAAACTGAATCACCCAAGGCACTCCTCCCCCGAGGGGTGCCTTTTGGTGTTTTGGCAAAGAAAATCCACCGGGATCCTTGACAAACTGTACAAAATGCTCTATAATATACTCATGCGGTTCATCGAACCGCCCCAATCCCCCGAACAGGAGGCAACTACCATGAAACAAACCCTCATCCGAAGTCTGGCGCTCCTCATCGCCGCCGTCATGCTCATGGGCATGATCCCCATGGCCATTTCCGCCAAGGAGCCTGCCACGGTCAAGGCCGCGGGCACCACCCGCCTGGTCCTGGCCGACGTCTACGATAAGATCACCCCCGTGGGCGAGACCATCTATCTGGAGAAGACCCTGGGCGAGCCCTACTTCGACCGCGTCCGCAAGGGTGACAGCCTCACCTTCCGCGTGAACGTCGCCAAGGGCGGCACCTACAACTGGGGCATGGTCACAGGCTGGGCCGCGGGAGCGGGTCACGGTACCTTCACCCTCAAGGTGGACGGCACCGAAGCCTCCAAGCTCGTCAACCAAGTTGGCGGCGCGGGCTGGCGCAGCTGGCTGGATACCACCCCCGCCACCGTGGAGCTGACCGAGGGCGAGCATGAGATCACCATTATCTTCCACACCGACGGTCCCAATATCTACGCCATCAAGTTCGCCCCCGCGGGGGAGGATATCGTGGCCGAGGGAAGCAAGACCTCCCTCTGTGGCCCCGACAGCGGTGCCCCCGTGCAGATCACGCAGACCTACGCCATCCAGTTCAACATGACGGTGCCGTGGAGCTACATATCCGTGGGCTGTCCCAGCTACAACAACAATAAGGGATCTCTGCGCTTCGAGCTGTTCAAGTGGAACGAGAACTACGATAAGACCGTAGCGGGGAAGGTACTGGCTACTCAGGACTTCATCGACTTCAACGACAACGCCACCCTGAAGATGGAGTTCGCCGAGCCCATGCCTCTGGGCGAGTACATCCTGCTCATGACCAATATTTCGGAGGACGCCGCCGAGCAGATCGGTGTCTGGACCTCCACCGCCGCCCCCGATACCGTCCGCAACTACCAGAATGGCGTGGCCATCCCCAACGCCGCCCGCTGTGAGGTGCAGTATTTCGGCTCCACCCCCACCCCCCTGGGCCCCATCAGCGCAAACCTGGAGGAAACACCCGTGTTTGAAGAGATCACCGAATCCCAAAAGGACCTTTCGGGCTATAAGCTGCCCGCCACCAGCCGCTACCCCGCCGCCTCGGTCCTGCCCGATACCTGGGTCTTCACCGACGGCCTGGGCCGCGTCTCCCTGACCAACGCCGACGTGGGAGATCCCCGCGAGGACAAAAACGTGGCCATGTTCTTCTGGAACTGGCACGCCACCTTCGCCAAAATCCGCACCGCCTTCAACGTCCAGAAGTACATCGACGAGCAGACCGCCGCGGGGATCCCCCTGGAGGACTACCTCTACGACTACGACCATCCGGGTTGGCTGGCCAAGGACCACTCGGTACAGTACTTCTGGGACGAGCCCATCTACGGCTTCTACCGCTCGGATGACGTCTGGGTCATCCGCAAGCAGGCAGAGCTGCTCACCGCCGCGGGCGTGGACGTCATCTTCACCGACAATTCCAACGCCACCCTGACCTGGGGCGATTCCTACCCCGTCATCTACGAGACCTGGACCAAGGCCATGAAGGACGGCGTAGATACCCCCAAGATCAGTAACCTCATGCCCTTCTCCCCCGGCAACGATACCCGCGTCCAGCTTTTGGAGATGTACACCAACATCTACCACGAGGGCAAGTACCGTCCCCTGTGGTTCTACTGGGAGGGCAAGCCCATGATCATGGCCCAGAACGAGGGAAGCCTGAAGGATGAAGCCATCGACAACCAGATCAAGGAATTCTTCACCTTCCGCCGTCCCGTAGCCTCCTACTTCACCAGATCGGGTAACTTCGGCGAGTGGGGCTGGCTCTCCACCTACCAGCAGGCTACCTACTACGCCTCCAAGGAGGACCGTCAGAACAAGAAGGCCGAGCAGATCACCGTAGGTGTGGCCCAGAACGCCAACTACATCCACAACGAGCTGGCCGCCATGAGCGGACACAACATCATGGGCCGCTCTTACACCAAGAACTACCGCGACCGCTACGACAAGGAGGGCGATGAGGCCTCTAAGTGGGGCTACAACTTCGCTGAGCAGTGGGAGTACGCCCTGAAGCAGGATCCCAAGGTTGTCTTTGTCACGGGCTGGAACGAGTGGTGTGCCAGCCGCTACGCCACCTGGCCCAGCGGAGGCAATTCCGTGGTGGAGAACGCCTTCCCCGACCAGTTCAACAACGAGTTCTCCCGCGACGTGGAGCCCTCCCGTGGCGACCTGGCCGACCACTACTACTACCAGCTGGTCAACTACGTCCGCCGCTATAAGGGCGCCAACCCCATCCCCACTCCTTCGGGGTCCGCTACCATCGATATGACCGCTGGCTACGATCAGTGGCAGACCGTGGAGCCCTACTACGCCGCCTACATCGGCAACACGGGCGACCGCGACGCCCTGGGCTACGGCGGCATCGAGTACAAGGACTTCTCGGGCCGTAACGACATCATCGGCGCCCAGATCGCCCGCGATGGCGAGAACCTGTGGTTCCTGGTGGAGTGCGCCGAGAACATCACCCCCTATACCGACAAGCTTTGGATGAACCTCTACATTGATGTGGATGCCAATAACGCGGGCTGGAATTCCTTTGACTTCGTGGTCAACAAGACCGCCCCCACCGAAACTGCCGCAGTCCTGGAGAAGTTCACCGACGGCTACACCTCCGAGAAGGTCGCCGACGTGGAGTACAGGGTGGACGGCCGCTACATGACCGTCAAGATCCCCAAGTCCGCCCTGGGTATTGAGGGCGAGACCTATACCGTCAACTTCGCCTGGACCGACAACGTCCACGACG
>JAFQOC010000418.1 GCA_017420845.1 Clostridia bacterium | reverse complement strand
CGCATAAATTTTCAAAACCCCCTTGACAAAACCTTCACAAGGGTTTATAATACACCCATCAAAAGCGATGAGCGGAAATAAGTAGACCGCCGCCGCCCGCACAGAGAACCGTCGGTTGGTGCAAGACGGAGGGGAGGCTTCGGTTGAATACATTCCGGGAGCTGTGGTCTCGAAGCGAGTCCCCGACGGGGGATGAGCCTAGGGGTCAACGGGATTCGCCCGTTACAGCGATGAGGCATACAAGGATTGCCCCGACGGCGGCGGCCGGTACATCCGCCACCCGACGCGCCTCCCCACGTGCCCGACGAGGTTCCCCCCTGTGAGGGGAGGAATAAATTGAGGTGGTACCGCGGTATATCCGCCCTCTATCCGTCAGACGGATGAGGGGCGGTTTTTGTTTTGTACGGCAAAATCGCCCCGAATCCAAAAACACTTCAATTCCGGAGGTACTGATCATGATCATCAAGCTTGCTATGATTATCGTCTTCTTCGCCATCACCGTTCTGGTGGGCTTCCTTGCCGCCCGCTCGGCCAAGGGTGTGGACGGCTTCGTCCTGGGCGGCCGCTCGGTGGGTCCCTGGCTCACCGCCTTCTCCTTTGGTACGTCCTACTTCTCGGCCGTTATCTTCATCGGCTACGCCGGCCGCTTCGGCTGGAACTTCGGTCTGGCCTCCACATGGGTGGGTCTGGGTAACGCCTTCATCGGCTCCCTCATGGCCTGGATGCTCCTGGGCCGCCGCACCCGCGTCATGACCCAGCACATCGGCAGCCGCACCATGCCCGATTTCTTCGGTCTGCGCTACAAATCCAAGGCTCTCCGCCTCGTCGCCGCCGCCATCGTCTTCATATTCCTCATTCCCTACACCGCCTCCCTCTTCAACGGGCTGGCACAGCTCTTCTCAGCCTCCTTCTCCCTACCCTACTGGGGTTGGGTGCTCATCATGGCCGTGCTGACAGGTGTCTACGTCATCGTGGGCGGCTACATGGGCTCTGCCATCAACAATTTCATCCAGGGCATCGTCATGCTGGTGGGCATCGTGGCCGTCATCGCCGCCGTCCTCCACAACAACGGCGGTCTCATGGAGGCCATCGCCAAGCTCTCGGAGGGCTCGACTACCACCGCCGCCGGCACCGAGCTGAAGGGTGCCTTCACCTCCTTCTTCGGCCCTCAACCCCTCCAGCTCCTGGGCGTTGTGGTGCTGACCTCCCTGGGCACCTGGGGTCTGCCCCAGATGGTGGGCAAGTTCTACGCCATCAAGGACGAGAAGGCCATCACCAAGGGCACCATCATCTCCACCTTCTTCGGTCTGGTGGTAGCGGGTGGCTGCTACTTTCTGGGCGGCTTCGGCCGTCTCTACGCCGACAGCATTGAGCTGAACGCCGCCGGCAGTCCCGCCTCCTTCGACGCCATCATCCCCGCCATGCTGAACAAGGTCGAGGCGGATCTCGGAAACGGCGGTACATGGCTCATTGGTCTGGTGCTTATTCTCGTGTTGGCCGCCTCCATGTCCACCCTGTCCTCTCTGGCCATGACCTCCGCCTCCACCATCACACTCGACCTCATTGCCCCTCTGTCCAAAAAGAAGAAGAGCGAAAAGGCCAATATGCTGGTCATGCGCCTTCTCCTGGCCGCCTCCATCGTCATCGCCGCCGCCATTGCCATTCTGGTGGTGACCAACAAGGAGATGGCCCAGAGGCTCTACATCTCCGACCTCATGGGCATCTCCTGGGGTGCTCTGGCGGGCTGCTTCCTGGCTCCCTTCCTCTACGGTCTGTACTGGAAGAAGACCACCAAGGCCGCCGTCTGGGTCAGCTTCGCCACGGGTCTTTGCATCACCCTCACCCAGTTCATCCTCAACGCCGTCCTCAAGATCTCCTTCGAGAACGCCGTCCTGAAGTACTTCTGCGGCTCCTCCATCAACGCCGGTATGTTGGCCATGGTGGTGGGTCTCATCATGGTCCCCGTGGTCTCTCTCATGACTCAGAAGTCCAAGCCCGAGGGCACCGACGAGATCTTTTCCTGCTACGACCGCATGGTCACCGTCCCTGAGGGCACCGCCCTGGAGAACGAGGACTGATCTTCCCTGCATATTCGATCCCGTCCCCCTGTGGGACGGGATTTCTTCGTGAGATTGCACAAAATTTTCCAAAAACAATTGACATTCCCGTTTCTATTTGTTATAATGACCATAAAGGCTGGGCCATACGGCCAACAGCCAACCATATAAGGAGAAAAAACATGAAAAAACTGTTCGCAGTCATCGTGTGCATCATCGCTTTGGTTACCCTGTGCACCCTGTGCGCCTCCGCCGCGTCCCAGGAATCGAATTA
The DNA here is from genome assembly GCA_017420845.1 of Clostridia bacterium. Lineage (GTDB taxonomy): Bacteria > Bacillota > Clostridia > Oscillospirales > CAG-272 > CAMEON01. Next base: position 1,660 of record JAFQOC010000418.1, on the reverse strand, counting down.
CTGGGTAGAGAACGCCAAGAACATTGACGAGATCCTGGCCGGTGAGGCCGGTGAACGGGAGATCGGCTGGGAGGTTCCCTTCCTGCACATCGCCCCCACCATCGACGGTGATATTGGCAAGACCGAGTATATGCCCTTCGAGCTGTACGAGGACTACCTGTCCTGGATGGCTCCCGTGGGTGACGACGCCAACCCCGCCGTGGGCGGCACCACCGAGGCCGAGTTCCAGGAGTTCTACGACTCTACCCAGGTCGACTTCTTCGATGCATGGTGGGGCTGGGACGGCACCTATATGTACATGGCCTTTGAGATCAAGTGCCTCAACGGCTACAAGTGCGACCCCGAGCAGGACGTGCTGCTCTACGCCTATAACTGCCTGCAGGTAGGCTTCGCCGACGTAGGCTGCACCGCCAAGGACGATACCTACGTGGAGCTGGGCTGCGGCGTACACAGCGAAACCGGCGACCAGATCACCTTCAACTGGGCAGGCAACTACTGCCCCGAGGCCGGCAAGGACTTCGTGGGTCACTACGACGCCGAGAACCAGGTCCTGGTCTACGAGATGCGGGTCAACCTCCAGGCCGTCATGGGTCTGGACCGCCTGGTGGAGAACGGCGACGAGGTCAACTACGCATGGATCCTGGCGGTGAACGGTCAGGCCCAGAACACCAACGAGACATGGCAGCTGGCCTTCTGCCACGGTATCGGCGGCCAGTATTCCGGTAAGTGCCCTCAGTACTTCGCCCGCATCACCTTCGTGGGTAAGCCCGACGATCTGGAGATCAAGCCCGAGGATATCCCCGGCATGAGCGAGGAGGACAAGGAATTCGGTCTGATGGAATTCATCGACCTCTCCGACGAGGCCGTGGTGAAGACCTTTGAAGCCGAGAACGCCGGTGTGGAGTTCATAACCGAGGGCGAGGAGTCCTTCATGCGCATTACCTCCTTCGCTGTGGACGACCAGATCCCCTACGTGTTCAGCAACAAGTATCCCAAGAGAATTCTGGGCGGATCGGGCGACTTCGTGGTGGTCAAGTACCGCACCTCCTTCGCGGACGGCGAAGAGCTGGGTATCCTCTACCGCACCGTCAATATGCCCGAGTATAACCTGGATATGTGCTACAGCGAGCTGATCGGCACCGACGGCCAGTGGCACACCGTCATCTTCTACATGACCGAGGAGGCCTCCTGGAACCACTTTATCCTGAACCTCGGTCTGACCCCCTTCTACTACGCTGACGACACGGCACAGGAGACCATGGACATCGCCTGGATCAAGTTCTACCAGGAGGATCCCTACGATCTCTACTATGAAAGCATGTACGATGCCGACGGTGAGCCCGACAATGATGATGAAACCACCGCTGTCGATCACGACTGCACCGAGCCTGTTACCGACGAGAACCAGACCGCTGAGGAGACCACCCAGGCTCCCGACGGTGCCGCCACCGAGGCTCCTGACGAGACCAAGCCCTCCGAGAAGGGCTGCGGCTCCACCATCGGCTTCAGCGTCATGGCTATCCTGTCCGCCATGGCCGCCGCTGTGGCACTGAAGAAGAAGGACTGAAACACGATTCATTCTCAATAAAACAGAAAGTCCCGCCCACCGAGCACACTCGGTGGGCGGGACGCGTGATGTGGAATTCAAATTTGGGTTTAT
>JAFQOC010000417.1 GCA_017420845.1 Clostridia bacterium | reverse complement strand
GGTGAGGGTGCCGCCCTCATAGGCCACGGCGTAGCGGCCGAGGGGGAGGGAAGCAAGGTCGGCGGGGGTGACGGTCTCGGTAGTCTCCTCCACGGGAGCGGCGGGACTTGCGGGGTTGGCGGGGGCCTCCTCCCACGGAAGGTCGGCGGGGTCTAAGAGGGTGGGCTGTGCCGTTACGGTCTCCTCGGTGAGTCCGAACCGCTTGATGAAGCCCGAGAATTCGTACTTCAGAAACAGCTCGCGGGCGCGGGGCTTGTCCATGGGGGTGGTGCGGATATCCTCCAGGGTCAGTCCCAAGGGCACCTCGCGGCAGATGCGGGCGAGGGTCTGTGAGAGGTAGGCGCTCTCCTTGCCCTCGGTGAGCTTCTTGCGGACCGAGGGAGTGTGCTTGGCTGTCTCCAACTGCTCATAGATGCCGTCCAGCGAGCCGAACTCCGAGATGAGCTTTAAGGCAGTCTTCTCGCCGATGCCGGGGACGCCGGGGATGTTGTCCGAGCTGTCCCCCATGAGGGCCTTGACGTCCACGAACTGGTCGGGACGGACGCCGTATCTCTCCATGAAGGCGGCCTCGTCGGTGTCGGTGGTGGCGTTATTGCCTGCCAGGAGGACGTGGACACGGGGGGAGATGAGCTGGAGGGAGTCCTTGTCTCCCGTCAGAAGGTAGGCCATGCAGTCCTCGGGGTCGGCCTCGGCCATGGCGGCCAGGGTGCCCAGGATATCGTCGGCCTCGTAGCCCTCCATGTCCAGAATATGCAGGCCCAGCATCTCGGCGAACTCACGGGACACGGGCATCTGGGCGCGAAGCTCGTCGGGCATGGCGTGGCGGCCTGCCTTGTAGTCGGCGTACATCTTATGGCGGAAGGTGGGTGCCTTCAGGTCGTAGGCGATGGCGGCGTAGTCGGGCTTCAGGGTCTCCAGCTCGCGGCTGATGACGTTGACCAGCCCGTAGAGAGCGTTGGTGGGAAAGCCGTCCTTGGTGGTCAGCAGGCGGATGCCGTAGAAGGAGCGGTTGAGGATGCTGTTGCCGTCTATGCAGAGGAGCTTTTTCATGGTGTGACTCCGTTTCTTGAAGAATGGATAGTTACTCTATTATTATACCACTTGCAGGGAAAAATGTCAAGTGCGGGAAAGATTATACCAGCTTCCGTGCCCATTTCCCCGATCTCAGCATAAAGAAGCCGATCACGCATTTTCCCAGCTCCAGGCTCATGCAAACAATGAACAGAGGAATGATGGGAAGGTCGGTCAGCCGCGACAGGATCAATCCTGTGGGAACGCTGACTGCCCAGACGAAGGCGGAGTCAAAGAGGAAGGTGATGAAGGTCTGTCCCCCCGAGCGGAGGGTGAAGTAGCAGTTATGGGCGAAGGAGCTGAAGGGCATCATGACGGCGTAGACCACGATCATGACCGCCGCCAGGGTCTTGACGTCCTCGGTGACGTTATAGAACACGGTGAACAGGGGGGCCATAGCAGCCATGACGACTCCGGTGGCGGTACAGAGGACGCAGGAGAAGGCGAGGATCTTGCGGTCGGTGTCCTTGGCCTCCTCGATCTGCCCCGCGCCCAGCTGATTGCCCACGATGATGGCCACGGCCGAGCCCATGGACATATAGACGATATTGAAAACGTTGGCAACCGTCACGGCGATGTTTACAGCCGCCACCGCCACGAGGCCGCGGGTGGAATAGCATTGGTTCAGCACCGTCATGCCCGAGGACCACAAAAGCTCGTTGACCATGAGGGGGAGAGTTATGACGAAGATCTGACCCACCAGGGCGAGGGGAATACGGGGGGAGCGGTACAGCCCCTTGAAATAGGGTACCTTTCGGGTGTGGGTATGACTCCAGATCATCACGATAGACAGCTCCACCACGCGGGCGATGACGGTGCCCCATGCCGCGCCCACAACACCCAGAGCAGGGAAGGGACCGACGCCGAAGATGAGGAGCCAGTTAAACAGCGCGTTGGTGCCGACCGCGGACACCGAGGCCACCATGGGAGGCACCGTCTCCCCTGTCTCGCGGAGGGTGTTGGCGTAGACCTGAGTCAGGGCCATGGGGACGAGGGCGATGAGGGCTACCTTCAAATATTCGCGGCCGTAGAACAGGGTCATGGCCGCATCGGCGGTGGTGTCGTTTTCGGTGAGAAACAGGGTAATAAGGTCCTCGCCGAAGGGGATGAGGATGGCTCCGCCCACAGCCAGGATCAGAAGGACCGAGTAGAGCTTGAACCGCACCGAATAACGCAGGCCCTCATGGTCTCCCTTACCGAAAAATTGGGCGGTGAAGATACCCGCCCCCGACAGTCCCCCGAAGAGGCATAGGGTGAACACGAAGATCAGCTGATTGGCGATGCCGACGCCCGAAAGCTGCTCGGTGCCCAGCCGCCCTACCATGACGTTGTCCAGCAGGTTGACGAAATTGGTGATTCCGTTCTGGATGATGATGGGTACGGTGATACCCAGGACCATTTTGTAAAAGGCCTTGTTGCCGATAAGTTTTTTTGCGTTCATTTTGTATGAATACCTCAACGGGAAGAAATAGATGGAGAAGGGGAATTCAAAAGACCTGCCGGGGCATTACAGCCGCGAAAAAAAGCCCGACCCGTTTTGTTCGGGTCAGGCTTTCATGGGAGAGATGCAGCCGAGCTGTGTTGATCCGAAGCTCCGTATATCGAGGCACATTATACCACAAGACAACGGGTTTGTCAACCGTAACGGAAGGATGTCTTGAAAATACGGAGGGGAATCGATGGGATCACGCAAGCCATATATCGCATATGCTTTGGCCGCCGGATCGGCATAGGAGAGTGGGTTGAAAGTGTAAATATAAAAAACTTGCAGGTATAGACAAAAGTGTTTTTTTGTGCTATAATGTTGCCAATCAACCTATGCTTGATCCTTGGGAGAGATTATGAAAACCAAAAAGCTCACCTTTACGGAATCCCTCATGCTGGTCGCGGGTGCGGGAGTCGGTACGGGCATCCTGACCATTCCGTACGCCATCCACAAGATCGGCGTGCTCGGCACGGTTACGGCCCTCGCCCTTGCCTATGCCGCCAGCGTGTTCATGTATCTGATCATCGCTGACCTGACACTCAGTTCAAAAAAGCCCGAGGATCTGCTCGCGATCCTGGACGAGCACCTGTTCAGCGGAAAGGGCAAAAAAGTGTTGAACGTTGCATTTCTCGTTCTGCTCGTGCTTCTTTTGCTTGAAAATCTGGTCGTCTACATTCTTTGCGCCGGCAACGTGCTGACCGATCTGTTGGGACTGAACGACACGGTCACAAAAATCATATTCTACGCACTCGCCTCTGTCGTGATTGTTTTCGGTGTCAAGGGCATGGGCGTGGGAGAAAAGCTCTCCGTGATCCTGATCGGCAGTGCTGTTCTCGTGCTGATGGTTCTGTCATTCCTCAACGTAAAGAACTCGTTGAACCTTTCCTTCGGCGCGCCGAGTACGGTGTTTGCCGTGTACGGACTCTTCATGTTCGCTTTTTCCGCTATCTTTTCTATCATTCAGGTATGTAACCATATCGAAAAGAAGGAGCACACGGGTAAAGCCATTCTCGGCGGTCTGACCCTCAACGCCCTGATCACCGTGGCGTTTACGGTGGCGGTTATTCTCGGCTCGGACACCGTGACTGAGATTGCCACCATCGGCCTTTCCGAGAGTATTGGTATTCCGTTTGTCAAGGTACTTTGCTCGGTTCTTGTCTTGCTTGCCATGTTTACGTCCTTCTGGTCCAGCGGATTCGCTTTCGCTGACGTTGTTGGAGGACAGCTCGGCTTATCCGCAAGGATATCGTGGTTTATCGCAACGGCTCCCGCCTTGCTGATTGCCGTATTCATTCCCCTCGGCGTGCTTGACTACGTTCAGATCGGCGCGGGGGCGCTTTCCATCATACTGGTTATCGTGGTTCTTCCCGCGTATCGTAACGCTGTCAAGGCGCCGAAGGAGAGGCTTTTGCTCGGTGGCTGCTCGGGAAGCAGGATTATGATTTCACTTATTGCCGTTGCCATTATCCTTATGGCTGTCTCTTCGTTTATTCCGATCCCTTGATCGGAGAAAGGATTCTCTATGAAGATTGCGTTGATCTCCCCGGCGGGAGCCATGCACAGATATAACGGAATGTTCCACAAGGGGCTCCATTATGCCCCCATTACCCTTGCCCTCCTCGCCGCCCTTGTCCCCACGGAGCTGAATGCCGAGGTCGTGATCTACGACGAGACCGCCGAGGCCATCCCTCTGGGTACCGACGCCGACGTCATCGCCATCACCTGCATCACGGGCACCTCCTCCCGTTGCTATAAGTACGCCGATTATTTCAGAAGCCTCGGCAAGACCGTCCTGCTGGGGGGCGTCCACCCCTCTCTCTGCCCCGACGAGGCCGCCGAGCACGCCGACGCCATCCTGACGGGTCTGGGTGAGAAGACCTTCCCGCAGGCTCTTTTAGATATCCGTGACGGCTGTCTCAAGCCCCGCTACCACGGGGACGGCTGTGTGGATATTTCCAATAGACCCCTCCCCCGAAAGGATCTGCTCAATAAGAAGAAATACATCACCCTCAATACCGTTGAGGCGGTGCGGGGTTGCAACCACACCTGCACCTTCTGCGCCTACCCCGCCGCCTTTGGTCAAAAAGTCATCACCCGCCCCGTAGAGGATGTGATCGCAGAGATCAAGTCGTTTAAGGGAAAAGAAGTCATTTTCCCGGACGTGAATCTGATTGCCAACGTTGCGTATGCAAAAGAGCTGTTCACGGCCATGATTCCGCTGAAAAAATGGTGGATGGGTTTGACCACCACCGCCATCGGTCACAACGACGAGCTTCTCGATATTTTTCAGAAAAGCGGATGCAAGGGACTTCTCATCGGCTTTGAATCGGTCAATCAAGCCACCCAGCAAGGCATACATAAAGGCGTGAATCACGTAGAAGAATACAAGGCGCTCATGGATAAGCTCCACCGCAAGGGCATTATGGTCATGGGATGCTTTGCCTTCGGCTCGGATGAGGATGGCCCCGACGTATTCAAGCGCACCGTTGACCTCTGCATTGAGGCCAAAATCGACCTCCCCCGCTTTTCCATCATCACGCCTTTTCCCGGCACCGATTTTTATCGGGAGCTGGAGGCTGAGGGGCGTATCGTGGAGCACGACTTTGCCATGTACGACGTGGAGCACTGTGTGTATCAGCCCAAGCAGATGACCAAGGAGGAGCTGGAGGCGGGCATCGCCTGGGCGTGGAAAGAGGTCTATTCATGGAAAAATATTTGGAAACGCCTTGACCTCACCAAGCCGAAGACCGTTAAAAGCATTTTTATGCTTGTCAACATCGGATACAGGAAATATGCCAGAGAATTTGAAATATTCGGCGCTGAGGTTATGAGTGATAACCGCGATATTCCTGATATCGCCGATATCCCTGATATCGCCGATATCCCCGATGTTCCGGATATCCCGGAGGTGAAAAAAGGATGAGGATTCTGTTTGTCACCCCCTACGACAATAACTACCGCTATAAAAGCGCGTTTACCAAATCCCTGAGTTATATGCCATTGACCATGCCGTATCTCGCGTCATTGACTCCGGAAGAGTATTGCACGGAATTCAAGGCGATCGACGAGGGCGTGCAAAAGATCAACTATGAAAAGCTGGGCTTTTACGACATCGTTGCCATCACCGCCGTCACCTCGTCGGTCAAACGGGGCTACGAGCTGGCCGCGTACTTCAAGCAAAAGGGAAGCTATACCGTCATGGGCGGCCACCACGTGACCCTCTGCCCCGAGGAGGCGGTCTGTCACGCCGATACCGTGATGACAGGCCCCGCCGACAGAATCTGGCGTGAGTTTATCAAGGATTACGTAAACGGAACCCCGAAGAAGCGCTACGACGGCGAGCACTGTGACATTGGCGCGGCCAACGTCATCCCCAGACGGGATCTTATGCAAAAGAGTAAGTATATCTTCGCCCCCACCGTAATTGCCAACTTCGGCTGTACCAATCACTGCGAATTCTGCGTGATCAATTCCTTCTGGGGCGGTAAATACAGTACAAGAAAAATCGAGGACGTCATAAACGAGATCCGCTCGCTGAAAAGCAAGTATATTCTGTTTCTCGATCCGTCCCCAACCTCAAATCCCGGCTACGCCAAAGCTTTTTTCGAGGCTCTGATCCCCTTGAAGATCAAATGGGCGGGGCTTTGTACCACCGATATTTACGAGAACGAGGAGCTTTTTGATCTGATGATCCGAAGCGGGTGCATCGGGATCCTCATGGGCTTTGAGACCTTTTCCGAGGACAGCCTACAGGAAAGCCATAAGAAAAATAAGGTTGAAAAGTATAAGGCTGTCGTAGATAAGTTTCATAAGAAGGGTGTCAGCGTGCTGGGCACCTTCATGCTGGGCTTTGACGGGGATACCAAGGAGAGCCTTCTGAAAATGCCCGATTACATCGAGGAGATCGGGGTGGATATCCCCCGCTTCGCTATCCTCACCCCCTACCCGAACACCCCCACCTACAAGCGTCTTTCTTCCGAGGGCCGCATGATCTCAACCGACTGGAACGACTACGACAGCATCCACGCCACCTTTGCGCCGAAGAACTACTCCTCCCGCGAGCTGGAGGAGCTGCTGGTGACCGTCTCCAACGAATGCTACACCCTCAAGCGTATCTGGAAACGGGCCGTTAAAAACCCTTACGGCGGCTTCCTCAAGCTGGGGGTGAACCTCGGCTTCCGCATCTACAACAAAAGGGCCGCAAGGACCCTGCGAAAGGATTGGAGCAGACCATCATGAAGATCACATTCATTCTTCCCGCCATCGGCAAAAAGCCGGGGCAGAAATACCTGAAAAGCTGGCTCATGGAGCCTCTGACCATTGCGGTGCTCAATTCCATGCTCCCCGATTCCTACGAACGGGAATTCTTTGACGACCGCATTGAGGCCATCAACTACGAAGCCGACACCGACGCGGTCTTTATCACGGTGGAAACCTACACCGCCAAGCGGGCCTACTTCATCGCCTCCGAGTTCCAAAGGCGGGGCAAGCGGGTCATTATGGGCGGCTACCACGTCACCCTCTGCCCCGAGGAGGCCATGGAGCACGCCGATGCGGTTATGGTGGGCAACGCCGACCGCATCCTGCCCACGGTGCTGACCGATCTGGAGAGCGGGACCCTGCAAAAGCGCTACGACGGCGGAGCCTGCATTCAGTACAAAATGCCCGACCGAAGCATCTACGCCGACAAAATGAAGAAATACCTGCCTGTATCCCTGGTGGAAACGGGGCGTGGCTGTTACCACAACTGCGAGTTCTGCTCCATCGCGGGCTACTACCACCAGCACTACCTCCACCGCGAGGTGGCCGACATCATCACCGAGATCAAGTCCTGCAGTCACAAGATTTTCTTCTTCGTGGACGACAGCATTTTCTCGGACAAGGCCTTTGCCCGCGAGCTCTTTGAGGAGCTGAAAAAGCTGGACATCATCTGGACCACCCAGATCACCCTTGACATCGCGCGGGATGACGAGATGCTCCGCCTCATGAAGGAAAGCGGCTGTGAAATGGTGCTGATCGGCTTTGAGTCCATCGAAAGCGACAACCTCAAGCAGATGAACAAGGGCTGGTCCGAGCGGCTGGGTGAGCGGGAGGCCTTGATCCAGAAGATCCACGACGTGGGCATCGGGATCTACGCCAGCTTCGTCTTCGGCTTTGACTCCGACAGCGAGGAGACCTTCAAGGCCACGCTGGAGTTCTGCGAGAAGCACCAATTCTTCGTGGTGGCCTTCAACCACCTGTTGATCTTCCCCAATACCAAGACCTACGAGTCCTTCAAATCTGATGGCCGCCTGATCTCGGAGAAATGGTGGCTGGAGAAGGGCTACACCTTCGGTACGGTGACCTTCAACCCCAAGCAGATGACCTCGGATCACCTTCGCGCCTGCTGTAAGGGCTACCGCAAGAAATATTTCCGCTTCGGCTCCATCTTTAAGCGGGGAAGGACCATGCACAAGCGCAGCAAGGGCTTTCTCATCAACTTTGCCTACTGGGCCATCAATATCATCTTCCACTTTGAGATCGATAAGCGCTTCGGTATTCCCATCGGCGAAAATCTTGAGGAAAAGAAGAAATGAGTGAATCGAAATATGCCGCCTCCCCTGCTGATGGGAAAGAGATCCTGCGGATTCTGGAGAGCTCGGCCGCAAAGGGAAGCATTGAGCTGATCTATACCCGCCGTCCCGATGCCTATGACTCCTACAGGAAGGAATCGGGGGAGGCGCGGGTGTTTGTTTCAAGGGATGGTGAGCGCGCCGTCGGTACGTGCGCCGAGATCGTCCGAGAGGTATACATCGGCGGCGAGGTCTGCAGGGCGGCGTACGTCTGCGGTCTGAAAAAGGACGCGGCATACGACGGCGGCGTGGGCTTTGGCGGGAGACTGATCCGTGACCTGCAGAGAGATGATATCGATTTTTATTTCTGCTCGGTGGTTGCGGATAACGTTGATGCGCAAAGGATGTTTGAAAAAGGCCGACGTCTGATCTCCATGAAACAGATCTCGGGATATAAAACCTATATCCTCAGTCCCAAGGTCAGGATAAAAGCCCCCCGGCATGCGCTGACGTTCAGACAGGCAACCGAAACCGACAGGGCAAGCTTAATTGAATTTCTGAATTCTGAAGGGAAGAAAAGGGATATGTTTCCCGTTATAAACAGCCTTGATGAGTTTTACAATTTGAGCATAGAGGATTTTTATTTGCTCCTTGACGGAGAACGCGTTGTTGCAACCGCGGCGCTTTGGAATCAGACCGGCTATAAGCAATACGTTGTGAAGAAATACAGAGGCTTGATGCGTCTTGCCCGTATGGCAAATCCGCTTCTTTCGGCGCTTCGCTACATTCAGCTTCCGAAGGAAAACGAGCCACTGGATTTCCCCATGCTGTCTTTCTTGATCAGCCAAAATGACAACGAAGAATATTACCGTATTATGCTCAGCGAAATCAAAAAGGAGATCGCAAGCGCATACGGTATGTTTGTGATCGGTCTGCCAAGAGCGCATTTTGCCGCCCGGATGCTTGACAAGCTCCCAAGCGTCAGCTTTGAAACCAAGCTCTACGAGATTGGATTCCCGTGGAGTGAGCGAAGGTGTAAAACACCCGATCCGCAAAAAGCCTTTTTCGAATGCGGACTTTTATAAAATAGCAGAGACAGGTCCATACCGCCATGCGATAAAGCGCATGGGGTGCAGAGGCGGTCGGATATCTATTTTGGATAGTATTCTTCAAATACGCACAGGAGGAAAGATCATGTTTAAGCCGTCTGTTTCCATTTCGTATCAGAAGGAAGCGTGTAAATGCGGCAAATACCTGTATGCCATTGGCGGTTACCATTCTACCGACACGGGATGTCCCGCCTGGGGCACCTCGGATCCCTCGGATATCCGCTTCATAGGAGATCATCTTGGAGATTTGGTCATCACCTACGCCGACGGCACCGCCGATACCGTTCCCCTCATCCTGGGCTATACCCTCTGGCTCCATTCCACCTGGATGGAGACCCCCGCCCCCTTCATGGGAGAAGGGAAGGACGATGCCCTCGCCGCTCGCCTCATGGAGACCTTGTCCCTCTACGGCGCATGGGACAGACGGGAAAGGTGGACCCTCCGTGTGGCTCTGCGAAATCAAGCCGTGACCGCCGTGGAGGTGGTGGGGAATCCTGCCAAGAACCCCGCCCGCCCCGTCCTGTCGGTCTACACCGTCCCATGGGGCACCACCGAGGATCAGCCCCTCAAGAAGGGCACGCCCGTGTTCACCGAGGCCTACGTCACCGACGAGGAGACCCTGCCCGACCTTGGGGAGGATGCTCCCGCCTTCTTTACCTCCCATACGGTGGATCCCTCTGCCCTGCCTATGGAGCGTGTCCGAGAGGATCTGGACGCCGTTTGCCGCGCTCTCCATACCTTCGACGAGGACTTTGAGCAGGTGCCCACATTCGAGATTCCCGACAACTACCATGCCTATCGGGTGTCCTTCTCAGGGAATCCCCTGGCCGAGATCGCCACGGGGGCGGTGTACCACAACATGAAAAATCTCTGTGAGCGCACTGATCCCGACGGCTTCATCCATACCTCCTACAAGAACGCCCCCTCCTGGCGCTACGACGGCTTCGGCCCCTATGTTCTGAACGCCAATTCCTACTATGACGCCTACTACGCCCGTGACTGTGCCCGCGCCATTCTGACTCTGAATCTCTTCGGGCAGAACCGCAAGGCTCTGGACTCCTGCCGCCTCGGCAGTGAGTTCATGATGGCCTACCCCCGCGACGGTGTAACTCTGGGCAGTATTCCCGTCCCGGGACATTTCAGCGTCATGTGCAATAAGCCCTACATCTACTCCCAACTCCTCATCCACCACGGCTGGCCGACGCAGTACACCCCCGAGCGGTTTGGGGAGGAGTGCGGAAACCTGGGCAACCAGGAGACCGACGGCCACGGCCTCATGATGATGGGCACCTTCGCCTCATGGGCCTCTGCGGGGAAGGATCCCGCCTATGTCCGCGAGAATTGGGACTATATCCGCGAGTGTGTGAAGTGGATCATCTGGTGCTTCGAGAATCCCGAGCTCTCCTTTATGAAGGACGATCTCCTCTATGGCGAGACCGAGGCCGCGATGAACGATTATACTCTGTATGCCAATATCCCCTGCTACCTCGGCCTTCAGGGCTATATTGAGATGGCTGCCGCCGCAGGCTTTGCTGATGAAGCCGCTCTTTGGCAGACCTACGCGGACCGTTTGCAAAGCGGAATCGACAAGGGCTTGACCGACGGGGAGGGCTGGAATCTGGAAAAGCGGGGCTTCAGCCACGATCCGGTAGTGACCATGCTGGCGGATATCTACGGCTATGATACCGCCGATATGCCGACCGATTGGGTGGCTCGTTCCCGGACGGTCTACCCGGCTGACCTGGCAAGAACCGTGGAATTCGGGTACTACGGGGTCCGCGGCGGCATCGGCTACGATCATTCCATGATGACACAGAACGCCCTGCTGCTGGATCAGACCCATGACGCGAGTGAGCTGGTGGAGTCCCTCTGCCGCATCTGCTACGCCCCCCGCCTTCCCGAGCCTTACCTCGTCCCCGAGGGTATGGCCATCGACGCCGAGAAGGGCATCTTCCGCCGTCAGGGCGATCTCGGCAATCTCGTCCAGCTGGCGGAGGCTATGAAGTGCTTCCACATCGTAACAGGTGTCTCGCCCGTCTGGGGAGATACCGTCAAGATCATGCCCCGTCTCCCCAAGGGCTGGCACGTCTCGGTCAAGGATTTCCCCCTCGTCAACACGAAGGCAACCGTGGATATGGAGACCGTCTGCCCCACGGACGGTACCCAGTCCATGACCCTTGCTCTTCACGGTGAGATCCCTGCCAAAGCTCTCCGCATCCGCTTCGGTCCCTTCGCTCCCGACTGTGAGACTGTCTCCGTGACACTCAATCAGATCCCCCATACCCTCCCGACCGAGTCCAACGGCGATGCGAGCTGGGCATGGCTGACCGTGAAGGTGAGCGCCTTGTAAAGTGGATATGCCCGTAACGCGGAGGGGAATTGCTATATGAATAGCTACCTCCGGCTATCAACCGTTTCCGTTCCCTATACGTCCTGAATACGGCCTGAAATAATTATGGGCGAATACCGCTCCTCCTTTCCTATTCGCAGAAAAGCATAAAGGCGCGCAACTCATTTCCGAGCTGCGCGCCTGTCTGTTTTATGAAAAGAAAAAAACTGCATATGCCGAGGTGTTCGACATATGCAGGTAATGGTGAGCCAACTTCAAACTAAATCGAATTCAATACTATGCAAAAAAAACAGCGCTCGAATCCCGGCAATTTCAAATTGCTTGACTATTTCCTTCCAACATGTCATAATGAGCGCAAATCTATTCAAGGAGGAATCTGATATGGATTCTAAGGAAATGCTACTGTCATCGAAATTGGCTCACAATGAAAAACCAAATTAAGAAACAAATAATGCGTTAAAAGCCTTGACAAAATAGAACATACGTGCTATAATATTCCGAAATTGGAACAATCAGATGTCGAAACTGATCTGTTTTCAAAAAGCTGTTGCGACGAACAACAGCATATGGACAATTTTAATAAGCATTACGGAGATAAGAAACGGCCATGGTATCCCTTGTGGTACTATTGGCTGTGTCTGTCGGAAATGCCGTTTGAGATAGCGAAGCCTGACCTTGACCGCTACAAGCCTGAAATGGTGAATTGGCTTGCAAACAAAAGCGCTGTCATGAACAATGAATACTATAAACTGATACACCCTGTACTCTTTTCTATCCTGCGGAATGCTCTGTGCCGATATGACGAATTTGCGTATATCAAGGACAGAAAGCCGTTTGTGAACGAGAAGGACGGGCGATTGTATTTCAATATGAAAAAGGAGGATCACACATGACCTTTGATCGCAACCAAACCGAGTTCCCCTCTCCTTTCCAAAGGGATGTCTGGCAGTTGGGTATCCATGTCGTTCCGCTTGACGTATCGCTCCCCTATTTATCGGATCCCGAAATGATCGAAGGATGCACGCAGGTATACGCGTGTACGATGGAGATTTTGCGTGATATGTATGAAAATCCCTGCTTGTATCAGGAAACCGGCCTGCTTGATTATGTTTTGTGGTTTTTCGAATGGCAAGATGGGATGCGAAAGGTGCCGGCCGGTATTCAGAAACGGAAAGGTCTGTATGACCGTATCAAGGCGCGGATGGCAAAATTCGGGTTTGTTCATAACGGAGAAGAGCTGATCAATCACAGGTATCCGCTGTTCATGAAATATTGGAGACTGCTGCGTTCTCATAGTTCAAAATATATAGGTACCCAGTTTTGCGATTTTCGTATTTTGAACAGTAAGCCCGGAAAGCTTTGCGGGAAAGAAGATCTACTGCGTCCGCTACCGGATAAGGATCAGGCATACGCCGCCGAGCTGTACGATTATGCGCTGTCACTGGGGGCGAAGCGGATCCCGTATAACCAATACCGCAAGTATTGCTTTGCTTATCAGAAAAAACATATCATTCAGTTTGATCATGGCTGCGGGCTTTATGCCTCTGTCCCTTATAAAAATCAATATACAGGCGGTAGTGATTCCATTACCGAGCTGCAAAGATTTGTTGAGATCGCAAAAGCTCAGCCTGACAGGGATGAATTGATACCGTACATACAGCAGGGCGTTATCCAATGTGGGAAATGTGGAAACTGCAACCGTCCTTTTGTTGATGTTGAAGGCAAACAAATTCAGCCTGCGGTATGTGTGACTGAAATCGGCAAAGAACGCACAGGAGGTCAAAGCCGTCATTACACCGATTACGATATCGCCATGCTGAAACGTATGATGGATATCAGAATGATACATATTGAAGGAGAAAATTTATGAGCAACGAAAAATATCCCGTCCGCATCATCACCCTCCCCTCCATGACGGTGGCCGCCATTCACGTGGTCGGTCAGGATGAAAACGGCAACCACGCCGAGCATACGGG
>JAFQOC010000416.1 GCA_017420845.1 Clostridia bacterium | reverse complement strand
AGGCGGAGGCGAGACCGAGGCGCCCACCGAGACCTCCGACGATCCCGAGGCACCTACCGAGACCTCTGAGGTCACTGAGGCTCCCACCGAGGCTCCCGATGAGACCGAGGCTCCCACCGACGCAGGCACCGAGGCTCCCACCGAGGCACCCACCGAGCCTGTCGAGTCGGGCTGTGGCTCTGCTCTGGGCTTTGTCACCGTGGTTCTGCTGACCGTTGCCGCCGCGGTGATGATGACAAAAAAATACCCCAACGGTCTTAATGTTAACACTTAATTCATGAATTATCTGTTAATAATCCAAATACGAATGCTATAATAAACCTGCCCGTTCCGTGTGGCTCTGTACCAGGGCGGGCAGGCCCCTTTTTGTGGGGTAAATCCATTCTTACGGGAGGTTTCTTATGAAGCGCAATATTCGTGCTTTGGTATGTGTTCTGCTCTGCGCGGTCATGATGATCTCGCTGGCATCCCTGGGCGTATCTGCCCTGTCCCCCGACGTCACCGACGATACCTGGGGCTCTCTGGAGCTGCAGGCACTCTACATCCAGTCAGGCTACGATATTTTCTCTGATTTGAATGAAAACTATTACGAGTTCTGGTGGTATGGCGAAGTGCCCGAAGCGGGAGGCGAATGCTACTCCTGTACCGTGAATATGCGGGGCTTTGCCATGTCTCCCGATGGCCGTTACCTGTATATGTGTCATCTCAATGAGGGAACCGGTGTACGCGGCGTGCTGGTCTTTGATACCGAGCAGTGCTTGCTCACCGATCTGTACTATATCTATGACGGTGAGACCGGCTTGGATTACGCTCCCTTTTCCCACGCTAAGGGCATAGCTGCCGATGACCGAGGCTACGTTTACGCGGGCTTCTCCTTCTCCAAGAACTACAACGAGGATAAGCTGGGCATTGCCAAGCAACAGGAGGACGGCACTCTTGAGGAGGTTGCCCTGGAGGTGATCTGCAGCTTTGGCGTGCCCGGCGACGAGAGCGGTATCCACGTGGGCATCAACGGCGTTGATGTGGCCAGAGTCGGCGATAAATATTACTGCTACCTCATGCTGAACTACGAATATGACGCGCTCTACTGCTATGACGTTACCGATCCTGAGAATCCTAAGCTGAACAAGGACTTCGGCCAGGGCGGTTGCATCATTTTCTCCGACTCCTCCAACACCGTGGCAGGGAACAACTTTACTCTGGATGAGGGTCAATACATGGACGTGGATGATGATGGCGTCATCTGGCTGGCGGTCAACGCCAAGGAGGGTGTCGACGGTATCATGAAAATCACGCCCGATGGATCTGCCTGCGTTGACGTGGCCATGCTCAAGGGAGTTTACTGCGTGGAGCACGAGGGCGGTTATCTGTTGTGCGGTCTCAGGGACGGGTCTGCCGTGGTGGTTTTGGACGATACGACCTACGAGACCGTCGCCACGATTCCACTGACCGCCGAGTATGGCGACCGTATTACTCGTATTCAGATTGTGAACGACATACTGTTCGTGTCCGACGCCGGCAACGATGCCACGATGTATAACGCGGTTCAGGTTGCGCCCTTGACGGACACCGGATATGAATTTTTCAACAAGCTGGTGGCCAACCTGAACCGAGCCGCAGGGGACACTGAAGCCCCCACAGAGACTGAGGAGCCCACCGAGGAGGTCACAACCGAAGCCCCTACCGAAGCACCCACAGAGACGCCAACCGAGGAAGTGACCGAGGCGCCCTCCGAGACGCCTACCGAGGCACCTACCCAGGCACCCACCGAGCCTGTCGAGTCGGGCTGTGGCTCTGCTCTGGGCTTTGGCGCCGTGGCTCTGCTGACCGCCGCCGCCGCTTTCGTGGCGACTAAGAAGGACTGACCGCAAAAAAGCGGGTTTGTAGCCCCATAAAAACAGAAAAAAGCCGAGGGAACTTGCCGTTCCCTCGGTCTTTTTTTCAAAATGGTCAATGTGTGTTCACATTCTTGCGGTATAATAGATGCACGAAACCTGCAAGGAGGCTTGTATGTATCCCTATGAACTGTTCCTCGGAATGGATCTGTACTCCATCCTCATGGCCGTTGGCGTGATTGCCTGTATGGGCTTTATTCGCCTGCAATCCGACTGGCGCGGCCTGCGTGCCAAGCTCCAGAATCTCTTTCTTCTGAATACCATAGCCGCCGTGGTGCTGGGCTACGGCTCCGCGGTGCTTCTCCAGGCCTTCTACAACTATATGGCCAAGGGCACCTTTGAGATCACCAACAGCACGGGCGCCACCTTTTACGGAGGTCTCATCGGCGGTACCGCGATGTTCATTCTGATCTACTTCATCGTGGGCCACTTCCTGTTCCCCGACAAGTATCACGTCCCCCATCTTCGCACAGCGTCCGACATCGCTCCTGCCTGCATCACCGTGGCCCACGGCTTCGGACGTCTGGGATGCCTCATGGCGGGCTGCTGCTATGGTGCCAAGTGCGATGCCTGGTACGGCATTGAAATGGTCCATCTTGGCTACAAGGTGGTGCCCGTTCAGCTCTATGAGGCACTGTATCTCTTTGCCCTGTCTGCCATTTTCCTGGTCATGTTCAAGAAGGGAAAAAAGTACATCATGCCCGCCTACATGATGGCCTACGCCGTCTGGCGCTTTATCGCCGAGATTTTGCGGAACGACTACCGCGGGGCGACCATCGTGGATTTTCTGACTCCCTCCCAGTTCATTTCGGTTCTGCTTCTGGCCGGCGGCCTGGCTCTTCTGGCCGTTGAGCTGTACGTGGATGGCCGTAAGGCCAAGAAGGCAGAGGAGGCTGTCGGCGAGGCTTCTGCCGCTCCCTCCGCAGATGTGAGCGAGGCTGAGCCTGCTTCCCAAGGAGAGAACCATGAATAACCGTCCTTTGGAGCCTCAAGATCTGCCAACAGACACCGAGGCCACCAGCTCCGCCGCTCTCTCTGCCGAGGGCTCTCCCACGACGACTCCCAAGCGCCGCCGTTACCTTTCCCGAAGGGTCAGCATGGCGATCATTTTCGCGGCCCTCCCTGTTCTGCTTTGGATGGAGATCGGCAAGCCCACTCTGTCGGCTGACCCGGTGCTGGCTCCCCTCATCAGCATGACCCTGACCCGCGGCATAGGCGCGGTGGTCTTTCTGACCCTCCTGCTCCACGACGGATTTCGGGTACTGAACCCCTTCCAAAAGCCCTTCCTGCGGTCTCTCGTCTTCACTATCCCCCCTTTTCTGGTGGTGGTGAACAATATGCCGATCCTTTCCATGATCTGGGGGGATGCCTACCTGGTCCATAACGCCCCCGTCTATCTTATCTGGTTTGCGGCCGAATGTCTGGCCATCGGACTGTTTGAGGAGTTTGCCTTCCGAGGAGTCATTTTTCTCATGTTTGCCGAGAAACGCCACACCACCCGCAAGGGGCTGTTCTGGAGCCTGATTCTGACCTCGGCGGTCTTCGGGGCCGTCCATCTGGTGAACGTGCTCATGGGCGCGGGGATTGGGGCAGTGATTCTGCAGATGGGCTACTCTTTCCTCATTGGTGCTATGTGCTCGGTGGTGCTCCTCAAGACCCGAAACATCTGGCTTTGCGTCCTGCTCCACGCCGTCTACGATTTTTGCGGGACTCTGATGCCCACCCTGGGGGCGGGCACCTGGTGGGACACGCCGACGGTGGTCTTTACCGCCGTGCTGGCTGTGGCGACGGCTGTGTATCTGGTATGGCAGTTCTTCGTGCTGGATCTTGACCGTGTGGGAGAGATCTATCACGGGGGAAGTACAGGATGGTAAACCCAATTTTTAACAACATTCTTCCTACGCAAAAGGCACGTCCTGCATGGACGTGCCTTTTCTGATGGGCTTACTGCTCCTTGAACAGCTTGATCTGCTCCTTCATGAGGTCGTAGTAGAAGGTGCCCAGAGTCGCCGAGGGCTCCAGATCCTTGGAGATCTCCATGGAGAGCTGCTCCCCCGTGGTCCACTCGTTCCAGGAGATGAGCAGAACCATGCCCGCGCCGAGTTCAATGGCGCGGCCGAACTGCTCGCGGAAGGTCTCGCCGTTGCGGCGGCCTCTGGCGGGAATGTAGCCGCGATCGCCCTCCTTGCCCTGGGCGCGGCTGGATGCGGTGACCGAGATGCACTCTACCTTTCCGTCCTTGACGGTATAGGTCTGGGTGCCTCGCTCCTCCCAGCTCCAGAAGTGGTAGGAGCGCATGGTCTCGGGATCGTACAGCCCCTCCTGCTGACCGACGTAGCCCGTGACCCAGCGGACGGTGAAGCGGTCGTCCTTCCAGACGGGATCGGCACCGTAGAAGTTGGGGGTGGCGCCGTAGCACATGAGCAGGGGCTTACCGTCGTACTGATAGTACAGATCGGGGTACTTGGATGCGTAATCCCGCCAGATCTGATCCACCTTCTTCTGATGGTTTCCGTTCTCCAGATTCTCGGGCATGCTGTGGCCGGGGCCCGCGAAGATGCAGATTTTGGGCGCACCCTCCAGACGGGACCACTCTTCAAAGAGAACGTCGGTGGCCTCCTCGATCATGCGGAAGGTTTCCAGCTTGTCTCTCTGAGCCGCGGGGTCGTAGCAGGTGTTGTTCGTCCAGTCCACGAACACGAAGTCGATGCCCGCGTCACGGAGCAGGATGCCGTGCTTACGGATGATGGCGGGATCCTCGGAGATGTAGGGACCGTCCAAGGGGAGATCCCAGGTGCCCGCTCCCCAACGGGGGTGGGTGGCGGTGTTCCAGGTGGTGTAGGCGATGCCGACCCTACGCTCGGCGGCGGGTGTTTTCTCGTAGAGCCCTACGCCGATGGGCAGGACCTTTCCATAACGTTCTTGCATGATGATTTCTCCTTGTGGAATTGTGGATTTATCTGTGGAAAACTCACAAATATATCTTATCATACGTGGCAGAATTTGTCAAGAGATGGGGGCATAATATCCGGGTAAAAGCCCCGCGCGGGGCTTGGGCCGAGGCTCGGGATGGGACGTTACGTATCCTTGGATTCGATGATAAACACCCCGCCCTTTTTCACCGCGATAAACGCCACGTTCCCCGTGATCTCGTTGGACACGGCGAACTGCCGGCGGCGGTGAAGGGTAGCTTTCTTCAGGGGGTACTTGCAGCCCTCAATATCCACGCCCTTCACCACCTCATCGACGGCGATGATGGACAGGTACTTGTATGGGCTGCGGGCGATGAGGGTGGAGGATGATTTCAGATAGCGGGCGCGGCTCTGGCCGTCGGTGATACAGCCGTAGACGCCGCGGGCGTGGAGCTCCTCTAAAATGGCCAGAGTGGACAGGGTATGATCCAGCCGTCCCGTAAGTCCTCCGATGATGATGATATCGTCAGCCCCTCGCTCTATGGCGATCTCCACCGCCAGTTGGGTGTCGGTGTAGTCCTTTTCGGCGGGGACCTGCTGAATTTCAAGGCCTTCGTCTCGGGGAATATTTCCGATGGAGTCAAAATCCCCCAGAAGGAGATCGATCCGCTCCCCCAGAGCCTTGGCGGTATGATAGCCCGAATCAGCGGCGATGCAGAGATCGTCGGCCTTGGGATGCTCGGTGATGACTTCGGTGCGGACGGTGCCGCCCGTGTAGATGAACGCGCGCACGGTGTGCCTCCTTTGGATGAGGATGGATATATTATAACGGATTTTCAGGGATTTGTCAACTGTCCGACGGGAGAAATGGCGGTCGGCTGTCAAATTTGGGTTTATCGGT
>JAFQOC010000415.1 GCA_017420845.1 Clostridia bacterium | reverse complement strand
CCCACCGAAGCCCCCTCCACCAAGGTGACCTACACCGTGACCGTCAAGGATCAGAACGGTGACGTGGTGGTCGGCGCCGCCGTCCAGATGTGCGACGACAAGGGCTGCAAGATGCCTGCCCCCACCAACGAAAACGGCGTAGTGACCTTCACCTACAACCCCAGCAACTACCACATCACCATCGTAGAGGCTCCCGAGGGCTACACCTGCGATCCCGAGCAGTCCTTCTACTTCGAGGGCGACTCCACCGAGCTTGTGGCCGTCATCACCAAGAACTGATCGATAGCAAATGAAAAGAATCCCTTCAAGGCAGTTGCACCTTGAAGGGATTTTCTTTATGGAATACAGATTATTTCGCGAGAGCCTCCTCCACGGCGGCCACCAGCTCGTCGTGGGTCAGCGACCCGCGGCGGGTAAAGGTAATGACACCCTCGGCGTCCACGATGATGGTCATGGGGAAGTCCCCCTCACCGCCCAGAGCGGTATAGTAGACGCCGTTGGCGCCATCGTCGGGATCCTGGGCGAAGAGGATCGAGGTATCGGGATAGTTCTTGGCGATCCACTCGGCGGCGGTGGGCGCCTTATAGTTGGAGTGAACAGCCACCACGGTCACGGTGTCGGCGTAGGCCTTCGCCACCTCCTCAAAGTGAGGCAGCTCGGCGATACAAGGACCGCACCAGGTTCCCCAGAAGTTGATGACGGTGACCTGCCCGCGGTTGTCATCTACGGCAAAGGTGTCCCCGCCCGTGTACAGAGACAACTCGGTGCTGATACAGAGCTTGCCCACCTCGTTGCCTCTGGGAGGCAGAGGCTCGCCCGTCTCCTCACCGGTCTGGGTGGATCCATCCGTTGCTTCAGCGGTCTCGGTGTCGGGGATCTTGTCCCGCCCGTCCACGAAATTGAAATAGTACAGCGCACCGCCCAGCAGAGCCAAGGCCAGGACCCACGCCACGGCGCGGGCAATGCGGGCCTTCCTCCGACGGCGTACGAGGGCCGTATCCTCTCTCTCCGCCCCGTCTGTGCTTTCCTTAGTGGCAATACTGCCTCCGATGGCCTGGGGCGCCAGCAGGATTTTCGGGCCCTTCCATTGGATAGCCTGTGTGGGGCAAACCTCCAGACATTCGCCGCATTGGATGCACTCGTGATCTCCCACATGTCGGACATCCATCTTACACTTGCCTACGCAAAGACCGCAGTCGGTGCAAGCGTCCTTGTTCAGCTCGACCCCCACCAGAGAGATCTTGTTGAACAGACCGTAGAGAGCTCCCAGCGGGCAGAAAAAGCGGCAGAAGAAGCGGTAGATGAACACCGAACCCACCAGGAAGATCACCATGAGGAGGAACTTCCAGGTAAACAGCGGGCCCAGCATACCCAGCATGTTCTCGTTTTCGGGATGGGACAGGAGTCCTATGGCTCCCTCCAGAGTACCGGCGGGGCATATGTACTTACAAAAGCCGGGCAGGGGGAACTCGTAGCCCGCATAGACCAGAGGGAAAATGATGGCGAAGAAAACCAGAATGACGTACTTGAAATAAGACAGCACCCGTGTGACACGGTTTTTACCCAGCTTGGGAGTCTTGATCTTGTGGAGCAGATCCTGTACCAGGCCGAAGGGACAAAGGAACCCGCAGATCCAACGGCCAAAGAGCAGACCGTAGAGCAGGATGATGCCAATGACGTAGTAGGGCACGGTCTTTCCGCTGTCCGAAAGAGCGTTCTGAAGGGCACCCATGGGGCAGGCGCCCACGGCACCGGGGCAGGAGTAGCAGTTGAGACCGGGAGTGCAGATGTTCTTGACGGGGCCCTGGTAGATGCGTCCCGTCTTAAATCCCTTGAGGTTGGCGTTGAACAAAAGGGCGGCGTAGAGCTGGATCAGTCTGCGCTTGGTCGGCTTATGGGCGGACCACCATTGCTTCAGTTTCATGGTCACACCTCCTTAGCCCAGACCGATACACTCGGTACAGATGCGAATGGCCTTACCCAGCACGTCGGCCATGCCGCCGTTGAGAATGCCCAGTACGATGAACAGGACACCCACTGCGAGGATCAAGCCCCGCACGCCCCACAGGAAGCGGGGATCGGCGGTCAGTTTTCTCTGCTCGGGAACGGACTTTTCGGGCGTCTTGCCCTTGCCCGATGCCAGCGCGGCCTTAACGGCGGCAGTCTCACGGGAGATCGAAGCTCCGCGGAGGAGCACCGTGGCCACCCACAGCCCTAAAGCCACGGCAGTACAGGGGAGCACCAAGGCGGCGGCGGTCTTGATATCGGTATTCAGATTCTCGATGGAGAAGTGGGCGGGGTTGACGCACCAGATCAGAGCAGGGATAAGGGTAATGCCCGCCAGAAAGCCGAAAATGGCCGTCACGCGGCGTCTCCGTATGCGCTCGTCTCGGATGGCGGTTGCGGTGTCCTCGTCGCAGGAAGACAGATCCAGCCGCGCCGACAGCTTTTCCAGCGCATCCTCAGGGTGTCGGCGAGATCTCACCTTCCCCTCGGTCACGGGCAGGGCGAGGGACAGGATCCCACCGCCGATCACCCCTGCAATGCAGATATAAACGGGAATAGCAATGCGATGAAAATGGACGGAAATGCTCTCTTTTGTGAAAGGGGAGCTTCCGCTTCGGTAGATGGAGAGGCAGGAAAGAGCAAAGCATACCCCCACCGTCAGAATCAGCACCGACAAAATTATGCCGTAGACGAGGTGGATCCTCTCTTTGGTTTTCTGTGACATAAACAGTCCTTCGCACCCACGTGCGCCTTTCTATAGGTATGCGGAAAACAATGCGTAACCAATTTATTATAGCACAATCCCCGCCGACAGTCAAGATTCACAATGTAAAATATTCCATTATCCCCCAAGCAACGTCACAACACCCGCTCGTAGGCTACCCGCTTGTCCCCGTTTCGGAGAAAAATTGTGCCGCGGTGAACAAAGCCGTTCTTTTCCAGCATCCGACGCATGACCACGTTTCCCTCATGGGTGTCAATGCGCAAAGAGGTCTTGCCCAGAATACGGGCATACTCCGCGGCGTAGTCCAGAATGGCGGTGGAAATACCGCTCCCTCTGTGGGAGACCGAGATCGCTACGCGGTGGATGGCGATGTAGGCTACACTTCCGTCCCGATCACGGTCGGAAGTATGCCAAGCCCCATCGTAGACTATGTCGTAGGTGGGCTCGCCGGTATAGATCAATGCGAAGGTGCCCACGATCGCACCGTCGTCGGCGGTCACCACACGCCCCTGCCCGAGGGACACATCCTCGGTGATCATAGCGCGGTTGGGAGAACCGTTCTGCCATTGGTCAATGCCCAGAGCGGCAATGGTACGGCGCGCCTCCTCGATGATAGCCATAACGGCGTCCAGATCCTTGGGCGTAGTTGCGCGAATCATCATAAAAAACACCTGCTTTTCTGTGTATTTGTTACGTGTTACGCCGTTGGGCGTTGTGGACTAAACGCAATGCCGCGGAGCACGGATCACTCCCCTAACCCCACGTAGCCCGTCTCCTCGATGATGTACTGACCTTCCTCGGAGAGGATCCAGTCCAGCAGCCTTTTCACGTTGGGATTATCGTTCCCCGCCCAGGTCACGGCGTACACGGGGGCGACCACGGGGTAGGTGCCGTTCTTGATGTTCTCCACGTTGGGAGCCACACCGTCAATGGCGATCATTTTGATGTCGGGGTTCTTGATGATCCCCTCCACGTAAAAGCGGAAGGAGAACCCGATGGAGCCCGAACGGCTCTGGTAGTCCGCCACCTCCTCGATGATGGCACCCATGCCCTGTACCTCCACCGTCTCGGCCTCCATGACGGGGGTATCCCCCATGAAGCGGAGGAGCATACTCTGACTGCCGCTCCCGGGATCCCGTTGGAAGGGCAGGATGGTCTCGTCGGCGCCGCCTACTTCCTTCCAGTTGGTGATCTGCCCCGAGTAGATGCCCTTGATCTGCTCCACGGTCAGGCTGTCGATGGGGTTGTCCTTGTGGACGAAGAACACGAAGGCCTCGGTGCCGATCCGGGTAAACTCAAAGGTGGTGCCGCAGGCCTCGGCGTACTTCAATTGTTCCTTGGACGGGTAGGCGCCGAGGAAGAGATCGGTATTCTTCTTCGCCAGCTCGCGGTACCCCCCCACCGTGTTGTTGTACTCGAACACGCCGTCGTAGAGTCTGGTGGTCTCGGGGTAGACCGCGTGGACAAAGGCGGAGTAGACAGGGAAGGCCGCCGTAGCGCCGTCGATGACGGGGAGGTCGCCCGTGAGCTTCAGAGAGGCGTTCTCCAGCTTGACAATCTTGGAATCCTCCACGAAGGGGAGATACTCGTCGGTATTGATGTTGGGGGTCACATCAATGGTCAGACTGGCCTCGTACCACATGGGGATAGCTTTCATGCCGAACAAAGTGCCGAACAAAGCAACGTAGCACGCAAACGCAAGGGAAATGCTCTTTCTCTTGGAACGGCTCCAGATGATCGCCAGCAGAAATGGGAAGAAGGGCAACGCCAGGCAAACAAGAATCTTGCCATAGACCTCACCGAAGCCCATCATAGAGAGGAGAATGATGGTCAAAAGTGTAGCAAGAGGCCCCGTCAGCACAATGGCCACGGTGGACAGCACCTTAAAAACAGTCGCCGCGGTATCCGAAATATATAACTTCTTCATAGCCATCCTCCTTTCAAAGGCAGAGGTAGTTGCGTCTATATTATATCATACGGAGAGAATTATGTCAAGGAAAAGAAAAAAGACCCTTCCGAAGAAGCGTCTCGTCTCTTTGTTTTACCTTTGCAACCGAAAGAAGAAAGTTTCCAGCAGAAAAGAAACTCAAACATTGTAAATGAACCAATAGAGGTTCAAGCCCTCGGAAATTAGTATCGGTCAGCTGAATGCATTACTGCACTTACACCTCCGACCTATCAAGCTTGTGGTCTACAAGCAACCTTACTCATTTAAAATGATGGGATATCTCATCTTGAAGCACGTTTCACGCTTAGATGCCTTCAGCGTTTATCGCAACCGCACGCGGCTACCCAGCTATGCCCTTGGCAGAACAACTG
>JAFQOC010000044.1 GCA_017420845.1 Clostridia bacterium | reverse complement strand
GGCGGTCTGGAGGCTATGAAGGAGAAGAATATCAAGAAGGCCGCTCTCCTGTACGATTACCTGGATAACCAGGACTACTACATCGCCCCCGTCAAGGCCGGCTCCCGCTCCATGATGAACGTCACCTTCGTCACCGGCAACCCCGATCTGGACAAGAAGTTCGCCTCCGAGGCCGCCAAGGCCGGCATGAAGAACCTGAAGGGCCACCGCTCGGTGGGCGGTATGCGCGCCTCCATCTACAACGCCATGCCCTACGAGGGTGTCGCCGCTCTGGTGGAGTTCATGAAGAAGTTCGCCGCCGAGAACCCCAAGGCTTAATTTCATCCCATAAACAGCACAACCGTAGGGCGCACCTATGCGTGCGCCCGACTTCATTTCACGGGCGCGTACAGGTGCGCCACACCATTACCGATACAGGAGAACATCCATCATGAAAAACATTCAACTGCTCAACAAGATCGCCAAGGTCGGCACCGACAAGCTGGACGCCGCCCTCTACAATATCGGCACCGACGTGACCGCCCCCGAGGGCATTATGGTCCGCTCCGCCAATATGCTGGACATGGATTTCAACCCCGAGCTTCTGGCCATCGCCCGCGCAGGCGCGGGTGTCAACAACATCCCTCTGGACAAGTGCACCAAGGAAGGTATTGTCGTATTCAACACCCCCGGCGCCAACGCCAACGGCGTCAAGGAGCTGGCCGTCTGCGCTCTGCTTCTGGCCTCCCGCGACATCGTGGCGGGTATCGAGTGGGTGAACACCCTCAAGGACGATGCCGACGCCGCCAAGACCGTGGAGAAGAACAAGTCCAAGTTCGCGGGCTGTGAGCTCCAGGGCAAGACCCTGGGTGTCATCGGTCTGGGCGCTATCGGCGGTCTGGTGGCCAACATCGCCGTCCGTCTGGGCATGAAAGTCGTCGGTTGCGATCCCTTCCTGTCCGTGGACGCCGCTTGGAACCTGAACCACAACATTACCCACGCCGCCTCCTACGAGGAGGTCTACAAGGTGGCCGACTACATCACCATCCACGTCCCCGCCACCGCCGACACCAAGGGCATGATCAACGCCTCCACCATGGCCAACATGAAGGACGGCGTCAAGATCATCAACCTCTCCCGCGACTCCCTGGTCAAGTCCGCCGACATGATCGAGGCTCTGGCCAGCGGTAAGGTCTCCCGCTACGTCACCGACTTCGCCACCCAGGAATTGATCGGTGTTCCCGGTGCCATCCTGATCCCCCACCTGGGCGCCTCCACCGAGGAGTCCGAGGACAACTGCGCCGTCATGGCCGCCCTCCAGATGGACGACTATCTGCAGAACGGTAACATCAAGAACAGCGTCAACTTCCCTGCCGTGGCTATGCCCCGCTCGGGTGACGCCCGCATCTGCGTGCTCCACGAGAATATCCCCGGTATCCTGACTAAGCTCACCGCCATCATGGCCGACGAGGGTCTGAACATCGAGAACATGACCAACAAGTCCCGCGGTAACGCCGCCTACACCATTTTCGACGTCACAGGTACCGTCCCCGCCACCGTAGAGGCCGACCTCAAGGCTCTGGAGGCTGTGCTCCGTGTCCGTGTGATCTGATTTCCATACCGTACAACACCGCCTCGCTCGTCGGGGCGGTCTTTTTGATTCAAATCCGACGGAAAAGTAGCCCCCAAGGCCTGAAACGGCCTTGGGGGCTACTTTATGTCGCAGGATTACTGAATCACGGGCGCAATGGTGACGCTCGCCACGCTGTCATGCTTCAGCTCCACGGTGATCACACCCTCCACAGGGGTGACGGTGGAGGCGGTGGTGGTTCCATCGGCAGCCGTGACCGTAACCGTGTATTCCATATCCGAAAAACGCTCGGGGGTGTAGCGCAGGGTCAGATCCATGGCACCGTCCAGAGCGGTGATGGTGCAGGAAGCGTCACGGTTGACCTTGACGTCGTAATTCTTGCCGTTGTACTTCATCTGCTTAACACCCATGTATTCATACACGTCGTTGAAGGCGGGAGCCAGACAGAGGCCGTCGTAGGAGGCGGTGGCACCCACCAGACTGTAGATGTAGGTAGCGGGAACCAGACCGCTCTCGGGGAACTCGCCGTTCAGACCCTCCAGCCAGTTGGTGGAGCCGCTGGCGGCCAGGTCGGAGACCAGACGGTTGTACTCGTATACCTTGGCAATATCGGCCAGGCGGTCGGTGGTGGATTGGGCACCCTCGTACTCGGTGCGTGCCATGAGCTCGTAGAACACGGGGTAGAAGATGTAGCCGCCGTTTTCCAGATGCATGCCGTAGGATGCGCTGCCCCAGACGTTGATGCCCGCGGGGCCGTGCCACCAAGCCACGCCCAGCTTCTGGTTCTCGCGGTTGTTGATGGGGATGGTGTTGGTCACAGCAGCCAAACGCAACCCTCGATCCTGCAGATCCTTGAGTTGACGGCGGGAGATGGCCTTTTGAATGTTCATGCCGTAGGACAGGATATCCGCGCCTGTGCGCTCCTCGCCCTCAATGATGCGGTCGCCGTCGATCCAGTCAAAGACCGACTTCGCCTTGTCCGCATCCGCCAGACCGTACTTCAGAATCTCAAAGTTATGGAAGGTTAGACCGAAATCGACCTTGCGGCCGTCGGAGTCAATGCAGGCAATGTAGCGCCCCGTCTCGTCGGACCAGTACAGCTCGTTGAACTTGGCCTTGACGGTCACCGCCAGCGCCTCCAGCTCCTCTGCCTTGGCGACGTAGTCACCCCCCAGCATACGGTAGATGCCCGCCATGGAGTGAAGAGCGTTGTAGAACAGAGCGCCCGAGTATCCGTCGTAGCCGCCGAAGCAGAGGTTGTCCCAGTAGTTGGAGGCATTGGAGCCGTCCTTACCCGTGTTGTTCCAGCAGTACTTGCCCGTGTCCTTGACGTAGTCGAAGCGCTCCGAGCCGTCGGCGTTCAGGTAGGTGGACTCCTCGGTCAGGAGAATGTAGCCCTCCTTGCCGTGGAGGTACTCCAGGATGTAGCTCATGCAGGCCTCGGTCTTGTCCAGCACGGTACGGCCCTTGGAGGCGTCCACCGAGGCGTACTGACCGCCGGCGGTGTCGTTGTCCTTCTCAAAGAGAAAATCGGTATTGCCCTCCCAGGAGACCACGTCGTAGACCGCGGCGATGTAGCGGAAGGTGCCGTCGTAGTGGATGGAGTAGCAGTCACCCACCTGCCAGTAGGGGAAGGAGCCCCAGGACCACATGTAGCCCGTGGAGACCTGGGGGAAGGAGCGGAGCTTGCCCTTGAGCTCATTGATGTAGCCCGCGTCCCCGCTCCACATCATCTTCTCGGACATCCACTCGTACCAGGTAGGCTCGTTTCCGAAGCGGTAGACCAAGCCCTGGCCGTCGTTGACCAGACCGAACATCCGCCACATAGCGTTGGAGACGTAGGCCACCGAGTCGTTCTTGTCGTTGTAGAACATGCCGTCCACGTACTCGGTATTGAAATCATCGTCCTCCAGAACGTAGTCGGAGGCCCAATTCAGCTGCTCGGTGACGGCGTAATTCTCGGGGACCTTGACAGTCCCCTCGGTGGCGCAGTCGGTGAGCAGACGCCTGATGGCCATATCAAAGCCCGCAAGAGTGGCGGCCTTGACGTTCAAAACCCCCAATGCCACAGAAATGTCATAGCCGTAGTTGCCCAGAGCCTCAGCGTCCCCGTCGTAGAAGCTGACAGCGTACTGGTAGCCCGCGGGAGCGCCGTATTCCGAATTGTCCATGCGGAGCTCCACGCCCGTAGCGGTCCTGACCACCTCGCGGAAGGTGTAGGCGGCTATTTTGGTGAGGTCGGAATCGTATTCGATCACGTAGTCTGACGTGCCGTCCACCACCAGCTTGAGGGAGAGGTCGGGGGCCTCGGTCTCGGCCTCGGTGGGGGCTTCGGTCTCGGTGGGAGCCTCGGTAGAGGGATCCGTCACAGCGGGGGTATCGCCCGGGGTGGTGTCGGCAGCTCCTCCGCCCGTCGTACAGCCGGTCAGAGCCATAGCCGCCAGCAGGACAAGCGCGCATAATCTTTTCAATTTCTTACTCATGAGGTTCTCCTTTCGATAGGGGAAAATGAAGGTATCTACAATTATACAGGAATTTCCGGGGTTTGTCAATAAATTTGGCGCAAAACATACTTTTTTCATGTAATAATCCATATGCAAAGCCGGCAACAGGCGCAGTTGGAAAATTATCCTATGATAATTCCCAAGCAAATTGCAGTTTATCGGTGCGTTGGGTTGCGACGACGCAACGGGGTGCAGGGGCGAAGCCCCTGCACAAAAAACGAAGGGGGGCGGTGTCGGAGG
>JAFQOC010000414.1 GCA_017420845.1 Clostridia bacterium | reverse complement strand
GGCTTCGCCCCCATCACCCCCGCATAGCTGCAACCCAACGCACCGATAAACCCAAATTTGAATCCCCTACTTTCCCGAAAGGAACCTTTCGATATGCTTCCCAGACTCCCCCTCGACGCTCCTGCCGCCGTCACCTTCCGTAAATACACCGCAGACGGCCGCGACGTCACCCATCTCGGCGCGCACCCCTTGGGCGATACCCTTCGCCTTGTGGTCACCTGCCCCCGCACCCTGGGTGCTTCCGCCGTAGTGCTCCGCCTCAATCGAGACGGCTGTGCCGCCAAGGACACCCCCTTTGAGTTCGTCTCCGAGGACGTAACCACCCTCACCGACACCTACGAGCTGACCCTGAAGACCTCGGCGCTCTGCGGGAAATCTCCCTCGGGCCTGTTTTTCTACCGCCTCCTCTTCGTCCGCAATGCCGATACCCTCTTCACCGACAGCGTCAACAACGTGGACTTCGATCTCACCCGGCACGACGGTGCGGCCTTCCGCCTGACGGTCTATGAAGCCGATTATGCCGCCCCCGCCTGGTTCGGGGAGGGGGTCATGTACCACGTCTTCGTGGATCGTTTCTGCCGCGGCGAGGGAGAGACCCATCCCCGCACGGGTGAGCGCGCTCCCGAGATCAATCCCGACTGGGAAAACGGCATCCCCCAGTACCCCGAGTACCCCGGTGCCCACCTCACCAACCACATCCATTTCGGCGGAAACCTGTGGGGCGTGGCCGAAAAGCTGGATTATCTGGCTTCTTTGGGTGTCAAGGTCATCTACCTCAGTCCCATCTTCGAGGCCTACTCCAACCATAAGTACGACACGGGTGACTATATGACCGTGGACGGGAGCTTTGGCGGTGAGCCCGCGCTGGATCACCTTATCGCCAAGGCGGGCGAATACGGCATGAAGATCGTCCTCGACGGCGTTTTCAACCATACGGGGGACGACAGCCGCTACTTCAACCGCTACGGCCTCTACCCCACCGTCGGCGCGGTGCAGTCCGAGGACTCCCCCTACAACAGGTGGTTCTGCTTCCGTAGCTTCCCCGATGAGTACGAATCCTGGTGGGGCATTCCCATCCTCCCCAAGCTCAACCACGCCAATCCCACCTGCCGCTCCTACTTCACGGGGGAAAACGGTGTCTGCGCTCACTATGTGAAAAAGGGCATCGGCGGCTGGCGATTGGACGTGGCCGACGAGCTCTGCGACGAGTTTTTGGACGAGCTGCGGGTGTCGGTGAAGGCCGCCTCGACTGACCGCAAGGACGGCCCTGCCGTTATTATCGGCGAGGTCTGGGAGAACGCCGCCGATAAGGTGGCCTACGGCAACCGCCGCCGCTACCTCCAGGGTAAACAGCTGGACAGCGTCATGAACTACCCCGTCCGCTCGGGTATTCTGGCCTTCATCCGGGACGGCGACGCCGAAATGCTCTACCACACCCTCACCGAGCTCTACGCCTCCTACCCCGGAAGCGTGTCGGATGCCCTCATGAACCTCATCGGTACCCACGATACCGAGCGTATCCTGACCGTTCTCGGCTCCGATTGGGAGGACTACGACCGCCCCAACGAAGAATTAGCCACCGCTCGCCTCTCCCCCGCAAAGCGAGAGAAGGCCGCCCGCCTTTTGAAGCTGGCTTCCACTTTGCAGTTCACCGTCTTCGGCATCCCCTCGGTCTACTACGGCGACGAGGTGGGCATGGAGGGCTACCACGATCCCTTCTGCCGCTTCCCCTTCCCCTGGCACGACCTGAACGACCCCATCCGCGCCGATCTACTGACCCACTACCGCGCCTTGGGTGAGCTTCGCAGGTCCCCCGCCTTCCACGGCGGCGACTTTCGCATCCTCCACCACGGCGAGAGCTATATCGCCTATGAGAGAGTGGCGCGGGATGGAAGCGACCGTGTGGTGATCGCCGTCCACCGCGGCGAGGGCGAGGTGACTGTCCCCGTCCAAGCGGCAGGGAGGATCGCCTACTCCTGTGGCGAGGTATCCTACGCCGACGGCGCGCTGACGCTGGGGGAGGATAGCTTCTGCGTTTTGCGCTGAATTGAATCGGAACAAAACAGAGC
>JAFQOC010000413.1 GCA_017420845.1 Clostridia bacterium | reverse complement strand
GAGGATTTGGCGAATGCCGACGAGCCTACCCTCCTCAAGCTCTGGGAGGGGCTGGGCTACTATAGCCGCGTCCGCAACCTCCAAAAGGCCGCCCGCGCCGTCATGGAAAACCACGGAGGCGTGATCCCCGCCGACTTCGACGCCCTTCTGAAGCTCCCCGGAGTGGGGCGCTATACCGCGGGCGCGGTGGCCTCCATCGCCTTTGGGATCCCCGTCCCCGCCGTGGACGGCAACGTCCTGCGGGTGCTGGCCCGTCTCACGGGGGACGATACCGACATTCTCTCCCCCACCGCCAAAAAGACCGCCGAGGCCATCCTCGCCCCCCTTGTCCCCCCCGACGCGGCGGGGGACTTCACCCAGAGCCTCATCGAGCTGGGCGCCCTGGTCTGCACCCCCGGCGAGCCCAAGTGTAGTGAATGCCCCCTCCACCTCCTCTGTACCGCCCACCGAGAAGGGAAGGAGCGGGACCTCCCCGTCCGCCTCGCCAAGACCAAGCGGCGGGTAGAGGAGCGCACCGTGCTGGTCATCCGCCTCGGAGATGGTGACTCCACCGCAAAAATTGCCCTCCGCAAGCGTCCCCCCGAGGGGCTGCTGGGAGGCCTGTACGAGTTCCCCTGCCTGGAGGGCCACGCCGCCCCCGAGGAGGTCCGCGCCCACCTGACTGCCCTCGGCCTCACCGTGGGGGAGATCGCCCCCCTCCCCCCCGCCAAGCATTTGTTCTCCCACATCGAGTGGCGCATGATCGGGTACGCGGTGGAGGTGGCCGAGACCGCCGCCGCGGAGGATTGGTTCTTTGCCGATGTGGGTGAGGTGGACGAGACCTACGCCATTCCGTCGGCTTATTCGGCGTATCGGGGGTATTGCTTTGCATAAAAAAAACGGACGCTGACCCGTGTGGGGTGGCGTCCGTTTTTCTGCGGTATTTCAATTTGGGTCTATCGGGCTGTTCCTTGTCAAGCCCCCGCCCCAAAAATCTACCCAAAGTCTACCCCTTTTTGCACAAATTCCCTTGCAATTTGTTTCCATCTATGGTATACTTATGCCGAACAGATCTCCCCGAAAGGAGTTATTTTATGAGAACCGAGACCTTTGTCCTCGACCCCCGCTACCCCGACTGTACCCTCACCACCTACATCCACGACCCCCACGCCGAGCTGAACATCGCCACCCGCCGCGCTATCATTATCTGCCCCGGCGGCGGCTACCAGTTCCTCTCCGAGCGGGAGGCCGAGCCCGTGGCACTCCAGTACTTCGCCGCGGGATTGAACGTATTCATCCTGCGCTACTCCGTCAAGGAGAACGCCCTGAACGACGCCCCGCTGATCGAGTCCGCCCTGGCGGTCAAGCACATCCGCGAGAACGCCGAAAAATACTATGTGGATCCCGCCTATATTTTCATCACGGGCTTCTCGGCGGGCGGTCACTGCGCCGCCATGTGCGGTACTCTCTGGAACCACTCCGTGGTCCGCGAGGCCCTGGGCATCGACCGAGGCGAGGCTCCCGAGGGCATCAATAAGCCCACCGCCACCGTCCTCTGCTACCCCGTCATCACCGCCAATCCCTTCGCCCACCGCGGCTCCATCGACACCCTCTGCGGCTACCCCAGCGAGGAAACCGACGGCGCCTACCACTTCTCGGTGGAGCTCCACGTAGACAAGACCACCGCCCCCGCCTTCATCTGGCACACCTTCAACGACGGCGCGGTGCCCATCCAGAATACCCTCCTCTACGCCTCGGCCCTGGCCGACGCGGGGGTGCCCTTCGAGTACCACGTCTACCCCGACGGCGTCCACGGTCTGTCCCTGGCCAACCATGAGACCTGGGTGGGTCTGCCTACCCACTATAACCCCACCTGCCAGGGCTGGATCGAGGAGGCCATTCGGTACGTCAAGGAGTTTGAGGCATAAATTGGGTTTTTTCGGTGCGTATGTCACCGGATATGCACGATGAGACCGCTATGTAACGGGCGCACACACAGGTGCGCCCCTACCCTGTTTTTTTATTCAGGATCATAACATTTCAGCATTTTGATGCTCGGTAGGGGCGCACCTATGTGTGCGCCCGCCAACGAAAAGCATTCTGATCTGTTCCTTCAACCAGCCCGACAAACCCAATTTGAAATCCTCCCAATCAACACAAAAAAGGAGAACCCACTATGAAGATCGGCGTCTGCGCGCCCCCCGAAAAGCTCCCCCTTCTGGAGTCCTTGGGCTACGATTACTTTGAAGCAAACTTTTCCTGGCTGGCAGGGCTTGACGAGGAGACCTACCGCAAAATGACCGCCCTTGTGGAGGCTTCCTCCCTCCGCGCCGAGGCCTTCAACGGCTTCTTCCCCGGGGGCATCACCCTCTATTCCCCCGACGGCAATCAGGACGATATTCTCCCCGAGGTAGAAGCCTTTTGCGAAAAGGGCTTTGCCCGCGCCGCCGCCTGGGGCGGTCAGGTGGCTGTCATTGGCAGCGGCTACGTCCGCGGCATTCCCAAGAGCATGACCTGGGAGGAGTGCGACGTGCAGTTTTCCCGCGTCTTTGCCGTCTGCGCCCGCGTGGCCGCCAAGTACGGCATGAGGGTGACGGTGGAGCCTCTGTCCCGCAACGAGTGCAACTACATCCACACCGTGGCCGAGGGTGCCAAGATCGCCCGCGCCGCCAACCACCCCGCCGCCTGCATGATGGTGGATTTC
>JAFQOC010000412.1 GCA_017420845.1 Clostridia bacterium | reverse complement strand
GGCTTCGCCCCCATCACCCCCGCGTAGCAGCAACCCAACGCACCGATAAACCCAAATTTGAACCAAGGAGCATCCCATGGATCACATGAAACACATACTCAGCTACACCCGCCGCGCCGTGGACGACTATCAAATGATCCGCGAGGGGGACAAAATCGCCGTAGGCGTGTCTGCCGGCAAGGACTCCTTGACCCTGCTCTGCGCTCTGGCAGGCCTGCGCCGATTTTACCCTCAGCCCTTTGAGCTCATCGCCATCACCGTGGACATGGGCTTTGGTGCCATTGAGGCCAATCAAGGCAAAGAGCTTCCCGCCGACCCCTACGCCGACATCCGCTCCCTCTGCGAGAAATTGGAGGTTCCCTACCACGTTGTTCCCTCTGAGATCGCGCGGATCATTTTCGACGTCCGCAAGGAGCAGAACCCCTGCTCCCTCTGCGCCAAGCTCCGCCGCGGTGCCCTGAACAACGCCGCCAAGGAGCTGGGATGCAACACCGTAGCCCTGGGACATCACTTCGACGATGCGGTGGAGACCTTCATGCTCAACCTCTTCTTTGAGGGGCGCATTGGGTGCTTCCAGCCCGTGACCTACCTCTCCCGCGTGGATCTGCGGGTCATCCGCCCCCTGCTCTACACCCCCGAAAAGGAGGTGCGGGCCTTTGCTCAGACCGCTGAGCTTCCCGTGGTCAAGTCCATCTGTCCCGCCGACGAAAATACCCAGCGAGAGTCCATGAAGCAGCTGCTGGCCTCCCTGGAGCGTCAGCACAAGGGTCTGCGCCACCGCATTTTCCACGCCATGCAGGCTCACGGGGTGGACGGTCTTCATCTCCCCGAGAGACGGCCGCTGGTCATGCCCGAGCCCGACGTGGACGGGGAGGAGTGAGCCATGGCACGCTGTCTGATCCTGCTCTCCGCCGCCTGCGGAGTGGGAAAATCCACGGTCAAGGACACTCTGAACGAGATGGGCCTGCTTCCCGACTTCGCCTGCATCGACTCCGACGAGGTGCGGCTCAACTGGTGGACCTACAAGGACACTCCCCGTGAAAAGGACTACACCCGAGACTGCCTCACCCGCGCCTTTGAGCTGGCGGGGGACAGGCACCTTATGTTTGGCACCTGTAACGACCCCATCAGCTTTTTTGAGCGGGTCCCTCTGCCCGAGGACGTAACCGCCGCCTACGTGGGCATGGTCTGCTCTGACGCCGAGGTTCGCCGCCGACTTCTCGCCCGTCCTCCCGAGCGGATGTGTGGCTATGATAAAATAATACAATTCAAAAAAAATACTCGACGAAATTGAATCATAATTTTTATTCAGGGGCTACTTCATAGCATTAATAAATTGTGAACGCTATGTGCAACCATAACAAAAAACCAAGGTCAAATCAGCCGATTGATCTTGGTTTTTTGTTGCTCTTTTACAGGTGAGAAGTCAAATAATTCAATTTGACTCAGCCCCTACAATTTGAGCCTGCGCGGTGTGCCGATGGCGCAAATGTGGAATTTTGAATTCGGAATTCAGAATGCAGAATTAGAAAGCATCCTTCTGAATTCCGAATTCCGAATTCCGAATTTATCCGCGTCGCAGGCTCTTTTTATTTAGTTTTGGTTGTTTTACTCGCCGACAAACGTGATGGACTTGAAGGTATAGCTCAAGTCTTCTCTTACCTGCCAGGTAGCTGTGCCGTCATCATGGAAGGTC
>JAFQOC010000411.1 GCA_017420845.1 Clostridia bacterium | reverse complement strand
ACGCTTCGCGCTGAGATTGCTCAGCGGACACCTCCCCCAGAGGGGGAGGCTTAACATAATGGTATCGCCGCAGGGGCGGGGTCTTGGGAAAAAATTACCGCTTTTTACCGGTCAGGACACGCTCCAGACGGTTGCACATGGTATTCAGCGCGCGGTTGGTTTTCGTGTCGGCACCCTTGTACGTGGACACCACCGTGTTTTCCTTCGAGCCGATGATGCGGCGGAAGCTGTCATGGAAGGTGTTCAGGGGAATGGTGTACAGGATACCCGCGTCCATGTAGATGTTGTCGATGATGATATCGAACATCTCGGCCGACTGGGGATCCTGGGCGATCTTGGTGCGCAGGGTGGTCTCATAGTAGGCGGGGCGGACGGTCTTGTAGCTGATGGACGCCATAGCCTCCAGCACCGCGCCCACCTCGTCCAGGCGCTCCTCTGTGACGGTGTTCAGCACCGACAGGACTGTGAACTGATCGTGGAGCAGGGTGCGGTACTCCTTCTGCTGCTCGTCGAACTTGGGCATAGGTACGACACCGAACTTTTGCTCCATGCTGCGCATGACGTCGCTCTCCAGCTCCAGGATGCGGATGGTGGCCATAGCCGCATCGCCGCGAGCGAACATATCACGGATCTTGAACTGCTCCATGTTCTCGCCGTCCATTTTGTAATCGTAGGTTCCGTCCTCGGTCTCAAAGAATAGCCGCAGAACCTTGTCTCCCACGTCGTGGAGCTTGCCGGAGTCAAAGACGAACTCGTAGTCGCCGTCCTCGTCCTTCTTGATAATGTCCACCATGCAGGAGCTCCAATAGGGGTCGGTGCTGACGTAATCACAGGAGACGAGACCGTAGATGTCTCCCTCCTCATCCTGCACGCCGTTTCCGTTGTCCTGATGAAAGATGGGGATCAGAGAGATCTGCTTATCCAGAGTCCACGTACCGTTCTCCACCGCCTCGTACAGGAAGGGCTGGTTGGTGTCCGTGAAAATGTCCTTGTTGAACAGGGTCACGAAGGCGAAACGGTACTGGGAAAGCAGAGCGTCTCCCAGGGCGGAGAACTGGGCGCCGTGGTATTCCACCACCTCGTTGAAGCCCCGGGACCAGTAGGGCTTATCCAGGTCGATGTACAGGGATTGCCGCAGGTCGGCGAAGGTGCCGTTGATGCTCTCGTTCAGGGAGGTATAGCAGGCGGCGGCCAGCACGTCGTACTCGTGGGTGCCCGCCTTTACGGCGGTGGCGGCCTTATCCACCACGATGTAGGCGCTGTCACCGGGCTCCTCGATGCTGACGATCTCCACGCCCAGCCGCTCCTCCACGGCCTTGTTGCGCTCAAACACCGCGTCGTTGACCGGCTCGGAGATCAGCTTCTCGACAGCGATCTCTCCCGAGGTCCAGCCCTCGCGGTAGCGGCTGAGGATGACGATCTTGTCGCCGCCGTAGTTCAAGTCATCGGGCAGGTCGTCGGTGATCTCGGTCTCGCCCTCGGTCTCGGTGGCGGCGGCGGTGGTGCCGTCGGGGATGGTGGTGTCGGGCTCCTCCACGGGGCCTCCGCAGGCGGCAAAGGTGCCGACCAGCATGAGCAGGGCCAGAAGAGCCGCGAGAATACGGGTCAGTTTCATGGGTTCCCTCCAAAAACGTGTGTTTTTTTCTTGATGTTTCATTATAGCACGGATGGGAGGCTCTGTCAAGGAGATGGGGTGTTTTTCGGCGGTTTGACGAAAGGCCGGAGGCCGAAAAAAGCCCCGCTTGCCGAGAGGCAAGCGGGGAAAAATTATTCGTCTTCGGGGATAAGGGGGAGAAGGTCGAAGTGATCCAGCGTAACGGCCGTGATCTCGGTAGCATCACAATAAACCGAAACCGTGATCGAGGTGGTGTCGTAGGTCATGTAACCACCGTACCATTTTCCATACATTTCATCGGGCCCGTAGAGATCGACGCTGTAACCGTCCAGCTCAACCGTGTGAACCGGATCCCCTTCTTTGGGTTCGGGCGAATAATCGTAGAAGCTGTAGGCGAAGCTATACCGAATTTCATCAATATCGTAGTAAATCACCAGTATTTTTTTGTCAACGGTGTAATCATAGAAATGAACGGCAACCTCCCACTCCATATCCTCGGAATTCACCGTGGGAATGGGCAGAGACGTCAAGTACGGTACGACCCGACACGCCTCTGTGTAGTGGACGACAGGTTTGGGCGTATTGGCCTTGTATTCCTCCTCGCCCGCGTTGGTGCATTGGACGAAGGTGCGCACGTCCTCCAGGCTACTGAAGGCTACGAACAGGGAGGGCTCCTCGGGCAGGGGATCGGTGGTATCAGATGGGGTTTCTTCGGCGGTCGTATCGGCTACTGTGGGGGTGGCGGTGGTTTCGTCTGTCTCGTTATCCAACACAAGGATATCACAGGATGCCACGACGGCGGTCAACAGGCCGATCAGCAAGAACGTCAGGATCGAACGGGTGAGGCGGTTTGTCTGTTTCACGCGGGTTTCCTCCTTCATTTTGTAATTGGGGGGACGATTGGGAAAAGGTTCAGATTCGGGTGTAACGATTCAGTTTCGCTTTCCGTATTTTCCATATGCCATGCCTCCTGTATTTGTTTCCTGAATTCATTATACATGATCCTCTTGTTTTTGTCAAGCGTCCCCCCGAAAATGTAAACAATTTGAGACACGTATGCCGAAAATGAGCCGTACCCCCGTTTGTCTATTGCACAATTGACTTTTTTGTGGTATAATGTTAAAGTCTGTAATTATGCGACCCAAAAACTGTTATTTTAAAGTCTACATATAAGAAAGGAACTCCCGAACCATGAGTGAGACCCAAAACAAGACCGCTGAAGTAAAAATGTCCCCCGAGATGGCCGCCGCCCACAAGAAGATGATCGCCGCCGCCGATGAGGTGGAGAAGGTCGTCGTCGGCAAGCGAACCGAGGTGCTCTACCTGCTGACCGCCATGCTGGCCGGTGCCCACGTGCTCATCGAGGACGTCCCCGGCACGGGTAAGACCACCCTGGCCTCCACCCTGGCCCGCGTCACGGGTTTGGATTTCAAGCGCGCCCAGTTCACCCCCGACGTTATGGCCTCCGACATCACGGGTTTCCATATCTATAACCGCCAGAAGGAGCAGTTCGAGCTCCAGGAGGGTCTGGTCATGTGTAACCTTCTCCTGGCCGACGAGATCAACCGCGCCTCCCCCAAGACCCAGTCGGCGCTTCTGGAGGCTATGGAGGAAGGGAAGGTCACCGTGGACGGCAATACCATGGAAGTTCCTGACCCCTTCATGGTCATCGCCACCCAGAACCCCGCAGGCTACGTGGGCACCTACCCCCTGCCCGAGGGGCCCCCGGTGCGGTTACGCGGCAGACGGATTCGTAGCCGCCGAGCAGGTGATCGCACAGCGGTGGCATATACATTACGGTGCGCTCGTGCTCGGTTGCGGTTATGATCCTTTCGTTTGGAAAGGCTGACTCGAGAGCCTTCGCGGTTATATTGAAGGT
>JAFQOC010000410.1 GCA_017420845.1 Clostridia bacterium | reverse complement strand
TTCAAATTTGGGTTTATCGCTCCGCGCTAAACCCAAGTGAAATGCGCTTGCGCGCGTGAAATATGCGCTGAAGCGCATGTGAAATACTCGCAAGCGAGTGTGAAATTTGCCCTTCGGGCAAGTTGAGGTGCAGAACCTTCGGTTCTGTCCATTATATTTCAATAGAAACCCGT
Organism: Clostridia bacterium; assembly: GCA_017420845.1. GTDB lineage: Bacteria > Bacillota > Clostridia > Oscillospirales > CAG-272 > CAMEON01. The sequence goes on along the minus strand of JAFQOC010000410.1, from coordinate 4,675 downwards.
AGGGTTTCTTTCCTCAACTCGCCCAACGGGCGAATTTCACACGCGCAACGCGCGTATTTCAGGCTCGCTTGCGAGCGATTCACACGCCGTAAGGCGTATTTCACTATTGCAGTTTATCGGAACGATAAACTGCAATTTACAGGTTAGGGCTCTCCCCTTCGTAGAAAATTTCTCCGTCGGGTCGGGAGCCTCCCTCTGATCCGTTCTCGGGCAGAGGGATCAGGCTGGCTCGCTGGATGGAGGTGATGCCGTCGAAAACGGGGATACGGATGTAGGACTGGGAGTAAAAGCCCTCCATACGGACGTCGGCATTGTAGAGGGCGTAGGGGATGGGGGCACCGTCCTTGGCGGGCTCCAGAGACAGGGAGCGAAGGGGCGCAGGCAGGGTAAGCACCTCGCTTTTTCCGTCTCTGTCGCTGTACAGGACGGCGATGACCTCCCCACCGTTTCCGTCAGAGGCGGAGCGTGTGGGGCGCAGCGTGATCTCGGCTCCCTCCAAGGGAATGGCGCCGGAGGCGGTGGTGATCTGAAAGACCAGCTTTCCTTGCCCCGCAAGCTGATCGGAGGGGCGGTCGGTGGAGCGGTCGGTGGAGCGGTCGGTAGCGGTATCAGTTGGCTGTTGGTTGGCTGTATTGCGTTCCATATGTACCTCCGAGGGGATATTTCTATTCATTCTATGCAGAGGAGCATTCTTCGGTGACATCCTATTGACAAAACAGGGGAAATGGGGTATACTGGTATCAGAAACAGGAAGGGAAGTGAGACACATGGAAGAAAACCAAAAGAAAAAGCCCCAAGCGGAGCCAAAAAAGCCCACCGTGGGACGGTGTGAGGACTGTGAGTTCTACGACTATGACGAGGAGCTGGACGCCTACGTTTGCCAGGTGAATCTGGACGAGGACGAGATGGTCTCGTTTATTTCGGGGCAGACGGGAAGATGCCCCTACTATCGGTACTACGACGAGTACAAGAGCGTGCACCGTCAGATATGATTGCTGATCCGACAAAAGGCCGCCATCCGTTGGATGGCGGTCAAATTTATTTGTTGGCGTTGATGGCGGCCTGTCGTTTCTTGCACAGATCCTGCAGGGGGCAGGTCTCACACATTGGCCCCCGTGCCATACAGGTATCCCGCCCGAACTGCACGATGCGGTGGCAGAAATCGCTCTGCTCGGCCTCGGGGATCAGAGGGGTCAGGATCCGCTCTACCTTGAGGGGCTCCTTGACGGTCTCCGGGTAGAAGCCCAGCCTTCCCATGATCCGGATACAATGGGTGTCGGTGACCACGCCGCCCTTCTTGTAAATGTCGCCCAACAGCAAATTGGCGATCTTGCGCCCCACCCCGGGCAGAGCCAGGAGGGTGTCCATGTCATCGGGGACGATGCCACCGTAGTCATCTACCAGAATACGGCAGGCGTCCTTGATATTGCGCGCCTTGGTATGGTACAGGCCGCAGGGGCGGACAATGGCCTCAATTTCCTCAATATTGCCCTCGGCCATAGACTCTACGGTGGGAAATGTTTCAAACAAATCCCTACAGACGATATTGACCCGCGCGTCGGTGCACTGGGCGGAGAGCCGCCCCATGACCAGTAGCTTCCAGCTTTCCCGCAAAAGAAAATCCCATTCCCCCCCGTGCTGGCCGCCCCATTCCAGGGCACAGACCACGTCAGGGTAGACGGTTTTCAGCCGCTCCACGATCTCCGCCATGCGAGCTATCTCGGCGGCTTGCTTTTTGGTGATGCGCTTGGTTGCCATGGTACACCTCCCGTTGAAATCCTTCTTATTATACTGGATTTGCGGGGGTTTGTCAAGAGAGAAATTGCGGTTTGTCGGACAGACCGGCTCTTTTGATAAACTGCTTATAGTGCTGATGATGCAGAATGCGCTTACTGTAATTACGAAAAAACTTGCCCTTGATATTTCATAATCCGAACACTTTGCGCCCCAAGAAGGACATGCGTCTTTCTTGGGGCTTTTTATGCGATTTGTTAACATTTTGTAAACAACGACTGATTTTTGTTACGTTTTTGCCGATTCATTCGTAATTGACTTTTGAAGAATGTGTCACTACACCATATAAGTTTTTTCGGAAGGGAGGGGAGTCCAATGGGTTGCGTTTGCATGATTTCGCGCGCTGTAAGAAATATGGACAAGAAAAATCAGAAAGGATACCGACATGAAAAATCATCAAGACACGAATGTCAAACGCGCTTTTACCGAAATATTTGACGTACGGAACCGGCAAGGTCATTGAATATAAATACGATGAACTTGACAGAATCCAAGAAATCTGTTATAATGACAATAACGGGATCGCCCAAAGCTATAAGTACGTCTACACTGCCACCGGAGCGGTCTCTTCACAGACGATCCTCTCTACTGAAACTTACAGATATGATAACAGCAATTGGCGGGATCAAATTACACAAATCGAAACAAACGGTGTTGTAACAATCAATTTTACTTACGATGATTTGGGTAATCCTACCACGTACAGCGGCTACACCTTAACTTGGGATGGCCGCCGGCTCATGGAAATATCCATGACTGGCGGGCAATTCAGATATACCTTTACGTATAACGATGAGGGCTTGCGGACGAGCAAAACCGCCGGCGGATATACGCATAAGTATGTTTGGGAAGGATCCACGCTTGTCAGCGAGTCTTGGGGTAAGCACTTCGTTATCTACTTGTACGATGAAAGCGGTTCCCCCATCGGAATGCAGTACCGTGATAAGACATATGATGAGGGAGTATTTGACACCTACTATTTCGAAAAGAATCTGCAAGGTGACATTATTGCCGTCTATAATGCAGCCGGAAATAAGCTTGGGTCGTATACGTATGATGCGTGGGGTAACTTCACGACCAGTCTCGAAAATACGGCTTCTTCCACTGAACGACGCATTGTGAATACGCTCAACCCGTTCCGCTATCGTGGATATTATTATGATATTGAAACCGGATTGTATTATTTACAAAGCCGGTATTATAATCCCCAGTGGGGACGGTTCCTGAATGCGGATGGATACGTGAACGCCAACGGGGATTTGGTTGGCTTCAATATGTATGCGTATTGTAGTAACAATCCGGTGATGTATAGTGATCCGTTTGGAGAATCCATTCTTTTGACTGTATTGATATCCGCTCTTGCTGGTGCCGCAATTGGTGCAGCCATTAAGTACGTTCCCGATGTAATATCGGAAGTTAAAAGCGACGGATTCCAAGTCATGGATTTTATAAATCCAATTAAACAAAACTGGAAAGAATATACAATTGCTGCTTTAAAGGGAGGGGTTAATGGAGCTGCGTTTGGTTTAGGGTTAGGATTGGGTACATCGGTATTTACCTCGGGTATATCTTTGACGGCATCATCTTTGTCCATATATTTTGGCGTAGCAACGGCCGGTTCATTTGTTAGCGGCATGGGGATTTATGCGTTAGAAACTAAGGTGTTGGAGATGGACGAATATAATACCAAGGAAATGTGGCAACAGGGATTAAACATGGGACTAAAGGGAGCTATGAATTTTGGCATGGGCTGGTCTTTAGGATCTCAAGGATATCAAGTGAATTATACGGGTATAAAAGGTCTTGCCATAAGATCCTATATGAAATCCACAATCGTAACTCCTGTAAGTATACTTTTGGATGGAATTTTTGAGGTGTGGTAATGAAAAAATGTTTTAAGCCCTTGGATAATATTTTTGTTTTTCACTGGTTATATTGGGTAATTTTATTTTTTCCTCTCGATTTAGCCATGCTTTTGCTTGGTTTTGAAAAAGTTATTACCATCACAGTTTTCGTTGCAAACTTTGTCATAACAGTGGCATTAGGATTATCGCGATTGATATACCGAGACCACTATGAAATCACCGATGATTACATGATTAAGTATCATGGAAAAAACGTAGTATTTAAAGTCAAGCGAAATGAAATCAAACAAGTACTTATCAGAAAGGCCTCGTGGTACGCTCCGTTTTCTCATGCTTGGGCAGTTTGGGCGGGACCGCTGGATAAACCACATGGATCTAGCATATCATTTGTCTATAAAAATTGCGATATTCGTGTCGAGCAAAAAGTCGATATACCCAGAGTACCTTTAAATCCAAACGAGAATCACAATCTGCAGGAATATGTTGAAATCTGTTCCTTACGGCGCTGCAAGGAAATTTGCAATTACTTGAAAATCCCCCCTACATTCATTAAGTGATTTTTTATCCATCGTTGCGCTACCATCTCAAGACTTGTGGCAGTTATTGGATTGTTCTTGAGATAACTCCTGAAAATTTCAAACATTATCCCCTCCAAACATCGTGTTACTGCTGTTTGGAGGGGGCGATCAGATCAACTGTGAGGTGGTTCGCTGTTTTTCGGAGGCATCTTTCCCCTGCGGGTAGTGGGGCGATCAGCTGGCGAATGCTACGTATGACGCCTTGGGCAATCCTCTGACTTACAACGGCTACGCCATGACCTGGGATGGCCGCCAGCTCATGGAAATGTCCATGACCGGCGGGCAATTCAGATATACCTTTACGTATAACGATGAGGGCTTGCGGACGAGCAAAACCGCCGGCGGATATACGCATAAGTATGTTTGGGAAGGATCCACGCTTGTCAGCGAGTCTTGGGGTAACCACCTGCTGATTTATTTGTATGATGAAAGCGGATC
>JAFQOC010000409.1 GCA_017420845.1 Clostridia bacterium | reverse complement strand
GAGTCCCCCCGCCAGAAGGAGGGCGACGCACAGACATAAAAGCGGGATGGCGATCCGTTTTTTCATGGTGGGTTACCTCCTTTCGGCGGGGGGATGGATATGGATATGAAATTAACCCAGTTTAGCCAGAGCAGCCTGAGTAGCCCCCAGCTTCTCCTGCGCAGCGGCCAGCTTGGCGCGCTCGGCCTCGACCACGGCGGCGGGAGCCTTGGCCACAAATCCCGCGTTACCCAGCTTGCCCTCCAGGCGCTTGACCTCGCCCTCCAGCTTGGCGATCTCGGAGGCAAGGCGGGCCTTCTCCTTCTCGAAATCGATCAGGTCGGACATGGGCAGGTAGGCGGTGGCGGAGGGGGTGATGATCTGGACGGCGGTGTCGGCGGAGACCACGGCCTCATCAAACTTCTCGGCCACGGTCATATCAGCGGCAGAGGCCAGACGGGCGAAGAAGGGCGCAGTGCCGGCGTGGAAGGTATCCACGTACTTGGTCTCGATGAACAGGGCGGCCTTGCGGGAGGGAGCCACGTTCATCTCGGAGCGGCGGTTGCGGATGGCGCGGATCAGCTCGATGATGCGCTCCATCTCGGCGGCCTCGGCGGGATAGGACAGGGACTCGTCGTAGGTGGGATAGGTGGAGATCATGATGCTCTCGGCGTCACCGGCCAGGGTGGGCAGGGAGGCGAAGATCTCCTCGGTGATGAAGGGCATGAAGGGATGGAGCAGCTTCAGGATGCCGTTGAGCACGTAGGAAATGACGTTCTGGCAGACCAGGTTCTGCTGGAGGCTTGCCTCTGTGTCCTTCTCGCTGAGACGGGACTTGGCCAGCTCAATGTACCAGTCGCAGAAAATGTCCCAGGTGAAATCGTACAAAGCACCCAGAGCCACGCCCAGCTCGTACTTGTCCAGGTTGGAATTGACGCGGGCGGCCAGCTCGTTGAAGCCGTTCAGGAGCCACTTATCCTCGGGAGCCAGCTTGTCTGCCTCGGGGAGGTGGATCTCGTCGATGGTGAGGTTCATGCGGACGAAGCGGGAGGCATTCCACAGCTTGTTGGCAAAGTTACGGGCGGCCTCGATCTTCTCGTCCGAGAAGCGCATATCGTTTCCGGGGGAGTTACCCGTAGCCAGGGCGAAGCGGAGGGCGTCGGCGCCGTAGTTGGCGATGATCTCCAGGGGATCAATGCCATTGCCCAGAGACTTGGACATCTTACGGCCCTGTGCGTCACGCACCAGACCGTGGATCAGGACGGTATCGAAGGGCACCTCACCCGTGTACTCCAGAGCCGAGAAGATCATGCGGGAGACCCAGAAGGTGATGATATCGTAGCCCGTGACCAGGGTGTTGGTGGGGTAGAAGTAGGAAAGATCCTCGGTCTCGTCGGGCCAGCCCAGGGTAGAGAAGGGCCAGAGGGCGGAGGAGAACCAGGTGTCCAGGGTATCGGGATCCTGGGTGACGGAGCCGCCGCACTTGGGGCAGGCGGTACAGCCGTCGGGAGCCACCTCCACGTGGCCGCAGACGTCGCAGTAGTAGGCAGGGATGCGGTGACCCCACCACAGCTGACGGGAGATGCACCAATCCTGGCTGTTCTCCATCCAGTGGAAGTAGTTTTTATCGAAGCGCTCGGGGACGACGCGGGTCTTGCCCTCGCGGACGGCGTCGATGGCGGGCCCCGCCAGAGGCTCCATGCGGACGAACCACTGGAGGGAGATCATGGGCTCGATGGTGGTGCCGCAACGGTAGCAGGTACCCACCTCGTGCTTCAGATCCTCGATCTCGGCCAGGAAGCCGCCCTCGCGGAGGTCGTTGACGATGGCCTTACGGGCCTCGTAGCGGTCCATGCCGGCGTACTTGGGATAGTTGTCGGTGATCTTGGCCTGGTTGGTCAGCACCACCTCCATGGGCAGGTGGCAGCGGCGGCCCACCTCGAAGTCGTTGGGGTCGTGGGCGGGGGTGATCTTCACGCAGCCGGTACCCTTGTCCAGCTGGGCGTGCTCGTCGGCCACGATGGGAATGCGGCGGCCCACCAGAGGCAGGACCACGTACTTACCGATGAGATCCTTGTAGCGCTCGTCGGCGGGGTTGACGGCCACAGCCGTATCGCCCAGCAGGGTCTCGGGACGGGTGGTGGCGACCTCCACGTATCCGCCGCCGCCCACCAGGGGGTAGCGGATATGCCAGAAGTGGCCGTTCTGCTCCTCGTAGTCCACCTCGGCGTTGGAGATGGAGGTCTCGCAGTGGGGGCACCAGTTGATGATGCGCTCACCGCGGTAGATCAGGCCCTTCTCGTAGAGGCGGCCGAAGACCTTACGGACGGCCTTAGAGCAGCCCTCGTCCAGGGTGAAGCGCTCACGGCTCCAGTCGCAGGAGGAGCCCATCTTCTTAAGCTGTTCGATAATGCGTCCACCGTACTGACGCTTCCAATCCCATGCGCGAACGAGGAACTGATCGCGTCCGAGATCCTCTTTGGTAAGTCCTTCCTTGCGCATAGCCTC
>JAFQOC010000043.1 GCA_017420845.1 Clostridia bacterium | reverse complement strand
CGTCGGTTTTTTGCGTAGGTTCAAATTGGGGTTTTTGGGGCACAGGAGCACGGGAGCACGAGGGGCGCTGCCCCTGACCCCCGCTTAAACCCTTCTTGAAAGAAGGGTTTAAGAATCCCAAGAACTTTCAAAAAAGGCATTGATACGCCACGAGATTTGATAGTGGGTAGCATAGAGGAAATGACTTTTGGGGCCCCTGCCCCAAATGTGTATGCAGGAGCGCGGTAGCCATGCCAACACACCGATTCACCCAAATTTGAATAATCGGCTGTAACCTCCCGGCCCAATATCACCGATCCACCATACCCACCTGATCCGCCAGCAGAACCAGCTCGCCGTCGTTGTTGCGGATGTAGTAGTAGCTCACCCCGCCGTGGACGTCGGGGGTGCCGTTTACGTAGGTGTAGTGGCGCTCCATGCCCTCGCGGATGGGCATATAGCCCTCGCCCTCGCCCTCGTAGGCGGTGAGGTCGTAGATGCGGTAGTCCTCGTAGGAGGTGATATAGGTCACGATGCGGACAAGACCGATGCCGGGGGCGAAGTAGTAGTCCTTGTCCGAGTTCATGTACGCCCAGCCGGGGCCATCGTTCTGGCTTGTGCGGACGCGGAGGTGGAGGCAGTTTTCAAAGGTGCCGAGAGTGGTCTCCACGGTCACACCGCGCCTGACCTTGGCGTAGCCGATGAACTCTTTTCCGTCGTTTCCCGTAGCGGAACGGTGATGCTCAAGCTCCTCCTCCTTGTCCGCGTAGGCCAGCCACGCGTCATCCCGGATCGCGCCGAGGTTGTTTTGCAGGATCTCGTAGATGAAATTATGGAGCAGAGGCTGGGCCCGTCCGTCCCTCATGTCCTTGCCCTCGAAGGAGTACCGGCGGTCATCGTGGAAGGTGACGCGGCTCCCCTCCTCCTTGATGGCGGCCTGGACGAAGAAGTTCCAGCAGCCCTTCTGCGGGTAGGCCGCGTCGGCGTCGGGATCGCCGTGGTAGATGCGCTCCATGACGCTCTTGGAGACCCTGACCATGAGCTTTTCCCAGGGTGTCACTGCCAGAGCCTCGGCGCGGTTATGGTAGGCGGACACGTCCACCGGCACGTCGCCCTCGATGTAGTTATAGCGGGCATAGAGCATATTATCCGCCCAGGACTGCTCGTTGAAGGGGTTGCCCTTGACGTAGAAGCAGTAGGACAGGTAGGCCTTGTCCCCTACCACCGCCGTGGCTTCCACGCGGTTGACCTGCTCGAACTCCACCCCCTCGGTGGTGTACTCCCACACGTTCCCCGCGCACAGGGGGATGATCCCCAGACCGCCCGCAAGGGTGTAGGACTTCAAAACCGTCTTACCGAACACCTCCCCCTCGGCCTGCTTCCAGCCGAAGGCCACCAGACCGATGTTGCGCTTGTACCACGCCACGAAAATGGGGGCGGGTAAATACCTTCTGTCGGGGGAATTGTGGATGTGCATCTCGGCGCAACCGCGGAACTCTCCGCAGGGTGTGACTACGGTAGCGTCCTTGGACACGCAGGTCAGGGTGATCTTGCCCTCGCTGTCTGTCACCGTGTTCCCCGCCTCCATGGCCTCGTCGAAGATCAGGTGATCCGTGCGGGAGGCGTAGTACAGAGGGGCGTAGACGTTGTAGGCATAGCCGGGCAGGTCCAGCGTTCCGCGGCTGAAGCCGGGCTGCTGGCTGTAGTAGAGCTTGTCCCCCTCTCGGACCAGCTCCTCGGCGGTGGTGCTCATCTGGAAGGGGGTGTTGTCGCGGAGGGCATCTCCCAGCCCGTCCATGACTCGCAGAGAGGACTTGGCCAGGGCGGTATACAGAGGGTTCTCCGCACCCGTCTCCATAGCCAGCTCAAACTCCTTGCGGGCACTGTCAAAGTCCTTGGCGTTGTAGTAGTCGAAGCCCAGCCAGTAGTGCTGGTAGGCCACGCCCTCGGT
>JAFQOC010000408.1 GCA_017420845.1 Clostridia bacterium | reverse complement strand
TACCGATTGACGGAGAAGGAAGAGTAAGGATTTCAAATTGCTGTTTATCGGGCAGAATCTATCCATTGTAGGGGAGGGGTCTCCCCTCCCGAAATCTGTAAAAATTGAAGATAGCGTGAGGTTTTTTCATATAGCGGGAGGGGAGACCCCTCCCCTACGGTCAAACAAAACGCACCGACAAACCCAAATTTACCATAAAACGACCCGAAAGGAGAATCATCATGAACAAGCGCATGGATCGCAACCGCCTGAACATCGGCGTATACCACCTCAAGCCCTACGCCCGCACCGAGGCGCACATCAAGGACCTGGCCGACTGCGGCATTGATTTCGTGGTCTGCATGGACAACGACCGCCCCGCCCTGGATCTCTTCCACAAGTACGGCGTGGGCGCCATCGTATCCGGCATCGTCCCCGGCTGGTGGGGCGGTTTCGGAGACAACGCGGGCAAACTGGCCGAAACCAACCCCATGGAGACATACGAGGCCGCCGCGAAGGCCTTTACCGCATCCCATGCGGATCACCCCGCCATCTGGGGCATCGACGTGGGTGACGAGCCCTCGGCGCTGGACTTCCCCTACTACGGGCGGGTCATGGACTACGTGAACCGCGCCTTCCCGAATCAGTTCCCCTACCTGAATCTCTACCCCAACTACGCCTCGGTCTCCCGGAACAACGCCCAGGAGACCGTGAACCAGCTGGGCACCGCCACCTATGACGAGCATATCCAAAAATACTGCGAGAACGTCCCCGCAGACTACATCTGCTACGACTTCTACCTCTACTCCATCAACGTCACCAAGCACTACGAGAACCTCCGCGTGGTAGCCGACGCCTGCCGCAACACGGGGCGGAGCATGTGGATCGTCCTCCAGGTCAACTCCAACAAGCCTGCCGAGTGGATGAGCGAGAACAACCTCCGCTTCCAGGCCTACACCTCCATGGCCTTCGGCGCCGAGAACATCATCTGGGCCTGCTACACCGCGGGCTGGTGGCACAATCAGGTGCTGGATGGCGAGGGCAACAAGACCCAGCAGTACGACAAGCTCAAGAAGATCAACGCCGAGATCCGCACCCTGGCCGACGAGTACATGAAGTACCGCCGCGTGTCCACCCATTTCGTGGGCTTTGAGGGGCATCCTCACATGGCAGCCGTTCAGCAGGAGACCATTCCTTCCCTGTCCACGGGGGTGTTCTTTGACGTGAAGGCTGACAACGGCGCGCCGCTGGTGGTGGGTGAGATGGTGAACCGAAACGCCGACGGCTCGGTAGCCCTCATGGTCTGCGCCGCTGACGACCCCCGCGACGAGAAACAAAACTCTACCGATACAAACCGGTCGCGGGTTGCAGAAGTCGCGCCGGCCGTACACGACGCGGCTTCTGCCCAAACGTACCAGATCACCTTCCGCGCCCCCGACCGCTGTGTCCGCGCCCTGGGCGGGGAGGGCTACAAGACCGTGACCGATCTGGGAGACGGTGTCTATGCCGTGGCGGTCAAGTCTAACGAGGGCGTGTTGATTATGGCGAGATAAATTGGGGTTTATAGGTCTGTTGGCTTGTACCGACCCTTGGGTGTTGCCCTCTCACCCGCCTGCGGCGGGAGCTCCCCCAGAGGGGGAGCCTTTCGTGCCATGTTTATGAGTTTTCCCTGTCCGACAAGACTAATAGGCTCCCCCTCCGGGGGAGCTCCGCGCAGCGGTGAGAGGGCAAATATCGCGGGCAAGGCACAAACAAACAGTTCGACAACCCCAATTTGAAGCTCCAAAAAACCCATTCCGATCCGGATAAAGGAGTCCCCTATGAACTCTCTCTACCAAGTCCTGCCCCATCCCCCCCTTGACCTCCGTCTGACCGCTAACCGTCATACCGACACCCACTTCCCCATGCCCAGCTTTGATTCCCGCGAGGCGGTGGATGCCCGCCGTGAGGAGCTGCAGTTCAACCTCCGCATGGCCGCGGGGCTGTATCCGTGGCCCGAAAAGACACCCTTGAACACACGCCGCGAGCTGGTGGGGGAGTACGATGGGTACACCATCTACAAGATCATGTTCGAGAGCTACCCCGGGCTGTGGTCCACGGGCAACCTCTACCTTCCCAGCCCCCTGACGGGAAAATGCCCCGCCATCCTCTCCGTCATCGGCCATTGGGAAAAGCAACGCCTGACCCGCATGGACACAGGGGACTACCCTCAGCAGATCGCCAACTTCGCCCGCATGGGCTTTGTCTGTTTGGTCACCGACATGATCGGCATGGTGGACAGCCGTCAGCTCTCCCACGAATACGGACGGGAGGAGCGGGAGCTGTGGGGCTCCAACGGGCTGGGAGTCCAGCTCTGGAACAACATCCGCGCCTTGGATCTGCTCTGTTCCATGCCCGAGGTGGATGCCGACAACATCGGTGTCACGGGAGCGTCGGGCGGCGGGTCCCAGACTCTGTTTCTGAGTCTTTTGGATGACCGCGTCAAAGCCGCCGCCCCCATCAACATGATCTCTCTGCATATGCAGGGGGGCTGTCAGTGCGAGAACGCCGCGGGGTTGCGCAGGGACACCACCAACACCGAGATGTGCGCCATGCTGGCTCCCCGTCCCCTGTTCCTGGCAGGCTCAACGGGGGACTGGACCAAATACCAGCTGACCGAGGAGTACCCCGCCATTCGGGATATCTACGCCCTGTACGGGGCGGGGAATATGGTGGAGCAGTACTTCCAGATCGCACCCCACCAGTACAACGCAAAGACCCGCCACAGGGTCTACAGCTTCTTTGCCCGCCATCTCATGGGCCGAGATCTGTTCTGGGAGGAGGAGGCCATCGAGACACCCTACCTTGCGGACATGGTGTGGTTCAAGGACGAGGGCAAGGCTCCCGGCTTTGGGAGTGACGAGGAATACTTCACCGCCCACAAGGGCGAGCTGACCGCCCGCGTGGCTTCCCTGCCCATGGCCGAGAAGAAAAAGATGCTGGCCTGGGTCACGGGCATCGACGGACGGGACTACGCCGTAGCGGACGGGGACATCACCCAAATCGACGGCGTGACCGTGGAGCGGAACGTCATCACCTCCGCCCGCGGTGAGCAGATCCCGTGGGTGAGGCTCACCCCAAAGGACTGGAACGGCAAGCGGGTCTGTCTCGCCCTGTCGGGGATGGGCAAGGCCTGCGTGGAGCGGGAGGAGCTCCAAGCCATGCTGGCGGACGGCGTGGCGGTGGTCAGCGGGGATCTGTTCCTGACGGGTGAGTTTGGGGATATCAAGCCCGCCATCCTCGGCACCCCCAACGCCGAGCGCTACTTCACCACCTTCCACTACACGACCGCCGCCCATCAGGCCCAGGACGTGGCTCTGCTCTGGAGCCTGACCGCTTCCCTGGCCGAGGAGGCTACCCTATGGGCAGATGGCACCGCCGCCCGCGCCGCCGTCTGCGCACTTCCTCTCTTGAAGGGTGTGGGCAAGGTTTCTCTGGAAGAAAAGGCTCTGGAGCTTGTGACCGATCAAGATTACATGGAGGGCTTCTTCCTGCCCTGCTTCCTGCCTTTGGGCGGGCTTGCGGGGT
>JAFQOC010000407.1 GCA_017420845.1 Clostridia bacterium | reverse complement strand
CGGAGATAATCTGCCTCTTTCCCGTAAATTTTTACGCTGTTTTTGTTTTTTGGCAGAATCGACAAAATTTCTCTCTCAGTTTTGTGCGCCTGTTACGAAAATTCCCTCACCCCTTGACAGCTTCCCTTTCTCAATGGTATAATGAAGCCAACCACTCCAAGGAGGATCCATGCCATGAAAAAACTGACGGCACTCCTGCTGGCGGGGCTGATGCTGCTGGCCTCCGCCGCCTGTACCCCCCCACCCGACATCCCCGAGACCGAGGGGGATACCACGGTGGAGACCCCCACCGAAGCCCCTACCGGGGCACCCACAGAGACCCCCACGGAGTCACCCACAGAAGCCCCTACGGAAGAAGAAACCGACCCCCCCAAGCCAGAAAGGACGGTGACCGATATGTACGGTGACGGCTACAACGTGAATATGCTGGTAGGCTTTGACGAGTACGGCCGCTCCCTGACCCCCGTTTCCTCCCGCAAGGAGGATAAGGAGGTTGGTATCTTCTACTTCCTGTGGCTGGGTCAGCACGGTGCCCCCGACATCTACGATATTTCCAAGATCCTCCCCGAACACGGAAAGGATGTTTTGTTCCACACCGACGACCGTAAGGTCAGCCCCGCGGGACAGTTCCATTGGTGGAGCCAGCCTCTGTACGGCTACTACAACAGCTCCGACGAGTGGGTCATCCGCCGTCACATGGAGCTTCTGACCCAGGCAGGGGTGGATTTCCTGGTTTTTGACGTGACCAACTGCTTTACCTACCAGGCGGTGGCCGAGAAGGTCATGAAGGTCATCTCCGAGCTCCGCGCCGAGGGCTGGGACGCCCCCCAGATCACCTACATGACCCACAGCCGCTCCATACAGACCATCAAGACCCTCTACAACGACGTCTACAAGAAGGAACTGTACCCCGAGTCCTGGTACCGTGTGGACGGCAAGCCCATGATGATCGGCTACCAAGACGAGTCCGACGATCTGCGAGAGGCCGCCGAGCGAGGGGATTCCTCCTACAAGCCCGGGGATCTGCCGCAGGAGCTGCGGGACTTCTTCTATATGCGGGAGGTGCTGTGGCCCTACGAGAGCGGCGACGGGGTGGACAAGGCCTGGCCCTACACCGAGTGGAAGTATCCCCAGCCCATGCGCACCGATATGATCTCGGTCTCCATCGCCACTCACCCCGCCCTCCCCTTCAGCTTCTCCCTCACCCACGAGGGCCGCATGAACTGGGGCCGCGGCTACGATCCCCGCAAGAAGCAGAACAGCGCCGAGGGAGCCATGAGCGGTACCTTCTTCGACTATCAGTGGCGCACCGTCCTTCTGCGGGATCCCCGCTTCGTCATGATCACGGGCTGGAACGAGTGGGTGGCCCAGAAGAATCTCTACGAAGGCGAATACTGCTTTGTGGACGGGGTGGATCTGGAATATTCCCGCGACGCCGAGCCCATGAAGGGCGGGTATGAGGACGCCTACTACATCCAGATGATGTACTACATCCGTCAGTTCAAGTACAACCCCGCCGAGGGCATGATCGCGGATACCGTCCGCAAGACCATCGACGTCAACGCCTCCCCCGACCAATGGAACGACGTCAACGCCGTTTACCGCCGTGTGGGCAAGGACAACGGCTCCCGCAACAGCGTGGGCGGCGCGCCTACCGTCAAGTACACCCAAGAGGCCGTCCGCAACAACATCACCGAGGTGAAGGTCACCAACGATACCGAGAACCTTTACTTCTATATCAAGTGCGAGAGTGATATCGTCACCGCCGACGAGGCAAACTGGATGAACCTTTTCATTGGCCTCGGCACTTCCCCCTCTGTCAAGGGCTGGGAGAGCTACGACTTCGCCATCAACCGCACCCGCAACGGCTCTGCCGCCGCCATCGAGACGCTGAACCCCGACTACACGGGCACAGTCTTGGAGGCTACCGCCACCTATGCGGTGCAGGGCAACGTCATGCAGATCAAGGTCCCCCGCGCCGCGCTGGGACTTGACCGGGGCGGAGACTTCTATTTCAAGGTCGCCGACGGGGTAGCCGCCCCCTCCGAGATCATGGACTACTACGCCACGGGACGCTCCCTGCCCATGGGACGGCTCAGCTACCTGTATCAGATGGATGAATGATCCAAATAGAACGCCACCCCCGACCGAGACGGTTGAGGGTGGCGCTTCTGATTTGATCTCCTGCTCCGGATTCTCGAACAGAGGCGTGTTGATGAACGCTGCGTGCACAGCTTCACCGATGGTCACAGTCCGACTCCTTCTTTCGATCCGCGTATTCCTCAAACAGATCGTTGGGCGTACACTCCAGAATATCGCACAAAGCCTGCAAATTCTCAAATTTGATCCCGTTTGTCTGATTGTTGACCATCTTGTTGAAATTCTGATAGCTTAGTCCCAGCTGAATATACAGCCAGTATTTGCTCTTTCCCTTCTCTGCAAGCAGTTCCAATACCCTCAACTTCATTCTGCATTCCTTTCTTATTTGATCTCCTGATCCAAATTCTCAAACAGCGGTGAATTGAAGAAGTCCTGGATGGTAATTTCCAATCCGTCGCAGATCTTTTTGATGGTGTTGATCTGGGGATTCTTGTTATTGCCTCTCACAATGTTGCTCAATGTGGATTGGGTAATTCCACATATCAAGGCCAAGCCATTGACGGTAATCAGATTCTTTCTACACAGATCCAATATTCTTTGGCGGACGGCTTCACCTATGGTCATGACATTTCTCCTAACTTTATAAGGTTAACATCATTTTACAAAGGATATGCCAAAAGTGCAAACCTTATTAGGTTGACAATCCGACCAAGATGTGGTATAATGCAGATAAAACCTTATTAGGTTAATTCGTTGTTAAGGAGAACCAATATGTCACTCAAAAAATGCACCGAATGTGGAAAGGTGGTCTCCACCCAAGCCCGATTCTGCGTTCATTGCGGGAACGAGCCTGCGGGGCGGTGCAGTACCTGCATCGACTACTGCACCGAGGATATGGCCACCCCCCATCGCCCCGCCTGCTATACACATCATCCCGCCTGCCCTGCCTATATCTACGACGACCCCGAGGCGGTGGAATCCTTCAAAAGGAATCGAAGAAGGGTGGTAAAGCGGGTACTCCCCACCTACCGCTGACTCTCCCTGTACAACAGCGCGGGGAAAACCTGTTTTTGCGAAAAACTGTTTTTTATGAAAAACCTGTTTACAAATCCGCGAAGATATGGTATACTTAATCGAATCGATTCCTTTTTGTAACGGAGACTGTACACATGAAGCATACGACTCAAAAGCTGACGGCGCTGGCTCTGGCCGCGCTGATGCTGCTCTCCTCCCTCTGGATCGTCGTCACCGCGGCACCCGGCGATTATTCCACCGAGTCCAACTCGGGTAAGCGCGGGGAGGTCTGCCTCTCGCTGGACGGTACGGGGGCGGAGTCCTACTACACGGGTGGCTACACCTTCGACAACCTGGCGGCCAAATCCCCAAGTGGACTGAAGTCCTCCCTGCATAGCCTGATGACCGACACCCACAAGAAGATCACCAGCTACGCCGACTGCCGCGACTACGTCTTCCGCGTGGACTGCGAGCGAAACGATACCTCCCACGCCACCACCCTGTACACAAGCTACAGCATGACCAAGTCGGATTGGTCCCCCGCGTGGGCCTGCAACCGCGAGCATGTCTGGCCCCAAAGCCTGGGCGGTAACAATACCAACGGCGGCGGCGCCGACCTCCACCACATCCGTCCCGCCGAGGCGGGAGTCAACTCCTCCCGCGGCAACAAGCCCTACGGCGAAACCACCTCCCGGGGCTACTACGAGCCTGCCGACAACGTCAAGGGAGACGTGGCCCGTATTATCCTGTACGTCTACGTGCGCTGGGACTCCGCTTGGGGCGCCACCGACGTCACCAAGGTCTTTGAGAGCGTGGATATTCTGCTGGCTTGGTGCGAAATGGACCCCGTGGACACCTGGGAAATGGGACGCAACGAGGTGGTGGAGAGCATTCAGGGCAACCGCAATACCTTCATCGACTACCCCGAGCTGGCCTGGCTGATGTTTGGCCGCGAGGTCCCCGAGGACATGATCACCCCCTCCGGCTCAGCCATGAGCGGCGAGATGCCCACCTACGCTCCCGAAACCGAAACCGATCCCCCAGAGCCCGACGAGACCGAAACCGACGAAATCACAGGCTCTCCCGATACCGTGGCCACCTTCACCTTTGGTGATAACGGCGGCGCGGCTCACAACGACGGCACCGAGATCACCGACTCCAAGTCCTTCACCGACGGGGACTACACCCTGACCGTGGTGGGCCCCACCAAGCTCTACGGGAACGCCCGCGACGCCAAGGGTAACTCCTGCCTCAAGCTGGGCTCCAGCAAGGCCACGGGCTCCTTCAGCTTTACCGTTCCCGAGGACGTGGACGAGGTGGTGATCCACGCCGCCCAGTACAAGGCCAACAAGAGCGCGGTTACGGTCAACGGCACCCGCTACGGTCTGGAGACCGCCTCCAATGACGGCGTGTACACCCCTCTGGTCATCGACACCTCCAAGGCCAAGACAGTCACGGTAGCCACCGTGTCGGGGTCGTCCAGATGCATGATCAACACCATTGATTTCATCGGACACAGCAGCGTCACCGAGCCCGAGACCGAGGCTCCTACCGAGGATCCTACCGAGGCTCCCACCGAGGCTCCTACCGAGGTGCCTACCGAGGCTCCTACCGAGGCTCCTACCGAGACGCCTACCGAGGCTCCTACCGAGACGCCTACCGAGGCTCCTACCGAGGCTCCTACCGAGGCTCCTACCGAGGCTCCTACCGAGACCGAGTCCGACCGAGTCACCGAGGCTCCTACCGAGACCGAGCCTGTCTCCCCCGCTGATACCACCGCCGAGGCGGTGACCGATACGACTCCCGCCGATACGGGCTGCGGCTCTGCCTTTGCGGGCGGCGTGGTGATGATCTCCACCCTGTGTCTGAGCGTGTTCGCCTGCGTGCGGAGGAAGAAAGAGGATTGATCCCAATATACGTAGAGAGGGGCTTGCGCCCCTCTCTTTTGCGGATAAAACAGGGAGCCCGCCTCACGGCGGGCTCCCTGTTTTGTAAGGAAAAAAACAAAGAAAAACTGAACTCAGAAAGCTTGAAAAGGCTCACTCTTCCTTCTCAAAGGCATCCTTTCCCAGTCCGCAGACGGGGCACTCAAAATCCTCGGGCAGGTCCTCGAAGGGGG
>JAFQOC010000406.1 GCA_017420845.1 Clostridia bacterium | reverse complement strand
TTTTCATTTTTCGGTGATATTTTTTTACGTTTACATCTGCGAGACCTATGCTACACTGGACACAACGAAAGGCTAAAAAATCGGGATGATTTTCTTCTAAAATAAAGAAAAAACCTTGCTAATCCGTTCACAATTCGTTTTGAATTTCGAACGTTCGAATTAGTAAGGTTTGGTCGGAGTGACAGGATTCGAACCTGCGGCATCGACGTCCCAAACGTCGCGCGCTACCAACTGCGCCACACCCCGAAATCGGATACTTTATTATAACAGAAAGCATCGGGTTTGTCAAGAGGGAATGGGAAAATGTTTGTCTTATGGGAAAAAGGAACCACCCACGGAAAAAGCCGTGGGTGGAATATGTTTATGGGAGAAATCGGATTATTTCTCGGCCTTCAGGTGAACAGCGTGACCGCCGGTGAGCGTGATCATCTTGATTGCCTGGAAGGAGAAGGATTCAGCCTTAATGATCAAGGGCTTATCCAGCGTGCCGGAGGCGAGAACCTTCAGACGACCGATGTTTGCATCAACCAAGCCCTTCTCCTGGAGGTTGGCCAGGGTGACCACGTCGCCTGCATGATATGCGGGACTGATGACACCGATGTTGACGATGCCCGACTTGCCGGTGCCGCCCATCTCCTCGGATTCCTCCAGAAGGGTTTCTGCCAGCTGGTCCGTCATAAGCTCGTCAACGGTATCTGCGGAAACCTCATCCAGAGTCTCGATCTCCTCGGGAATAATGTCCTCCTCGGGCAGTTCCTCACCCAAGGGAATGAACAGGGGTGCCTCCTGTGCAACGGGAGCTTCCTCTACGGGCTTCTCCTTAGCGGGCTTGGGCTCGGAAGAATAATCGCGACGGTTCAAAAAATAAACGACAGCGGCGATAGCACCAACCACGATGTTCGCCAGGATGAGCCACATCCAATCTTTCATAAAACCCTCCTCATCCGCGTCTGGCGCGGTCTCATTATCAATTTTATCATTGGGGACGGGGGAAACGGTGGTATTCTCCTCGGTCGGACGCTGGGTGGCGTCCTCAGGAGTCTCTGTAGGATCCTCGGGCTGAGCGGTCTCGGAATCGCTCTCGGCTTCGGTTTCCTTTTCGGCAGCGTTGATGGCAGCCAGGAGGCCGGCGGTCAGAGTGTCGATCTCTTCCTGGGTCAGAGTGCCGTCAGTTACGGCAGCCTCAGCCTTGGTCAGGACCTCGGCGTTTACATCCAGGCCCTTGTCCTTATAGGCGGTAATAGCCGCTTGAAGCTCCTCGGTGTTGAGAACGGCCACAGGAGTTTCCTCATAAACGGCATTGACGGTGATGTCGGCGGTGACTTCAGAAAAATCCGTATCCCACCCCTTGAAGGTGTAGGTTACGTCTTCAGTAGCCGCCTTGTCGGTATCGGCGGGGGCCTTGGCAGCTTCACCGTACCGAACGGTCACGGCCTCGGTCTTGCCGTCGCCGAACCGGAAGGTAACGGTATACTGCCTGTCGGTCTCGGTATACTGAGCGATAACCACCAGGTCGCGGGTAACATTGCTGAAGTCAACGTCCCAACCGGTAAACTCATACACGGTGGTTGCGGTGGCAGCCTTGTCGGTGTTCACGGGAGCCATTGCGGCTTTGCCGTGCTCCACGACGGTCGGCAGTACGGTGTTGTGACCGTACTTAAAGGTTACGGTATACTTATCCTTGATCTCGGTGTAAGTAGCGGCAATCGTCAGATTCCGAGCGGGCATACGACCGTCTGCGGGAAAACCGACGACCGTATCGGCATCCAGAACGTATCCGTCCAACGTCTCTGCTAAAGCGGGATACTCGGCGATGAGCTCCTCCAGAATAATGGGGGTACCCGGCGCCAGGTAGGCCTTAATACCCGCGTCGAGCTCCTCGCCCCGGTCATCACACATGGTGATGTTCAGATCCAACACATAGGTCTCCTCCGCTGCTGCGGTCATGGCCATAGCGCAGGTCAGGAGAATCACCGCAAAGAAACTGAGAAGTACCTTGCGTATGCCAATTGTTTTTCTATTCATACATACCTCCTAATGTCATTGCAAGTCTGCACTTACCGACTGCCCGGCAGCCGTCGCACAGCCTTGAACCGTGTTTATATGATATCATGAATTCTCTTTCCTGTCAAGACTTTTTAGGGAAAAACAAACCTTGAAAACGGCCAAAAGAAAATTTTCAGTTTTTCTCCACATTTTCAAAAAGGAAAGAACACACGGTGTTCACATATGACCAAGGACGTCCCCTGTTCTGCTTTTTGGGGGGCATCCCGAAGAGGCGTATAAAAAACCAATCAAGCGTCCTGCGCCCGATTATCGGCAGTCAACCCGCAAAGCTCCTCTAAACATGACGCGCACAGAAGCTTTTCTCGGAAGGGGATGAGATCCTCCGTACGTTCCATGCAAAATACGCAGGTCTCTTGATGCTTCTTCAGTATGATATAGTTCTCTCCCGCGATCATTTCCACCTTGTCACGGGCTTGAATATCCAGATGCTCCCGCAGCTCCTTGGGAAAGCCCAAGCGTCCCAGCTCGTCTACGGTCCGGCATATTCCGTGGTGCTCGTCTACGTTGATTTTTTTCATAACGGTTTCCTCCTTTCTGTCGACATAATTGTGCTTCCATCCCTATTATACTCCATCTCCTTCCCCGTGTCAAGAGAAAACTGCAAAATAATACAAATTTTTACCAATTAACGCTTTTCGATTATGCTCCGACAATGATTAGACCGAGGGGGGGTGGGCGATACTGTCACGTAAAGCAACGTCAAGAAATATGGAGGTCATCATATGCTCAGAGGCACACAAAAGCACATGATTGTCGTACGGACACGGAACAGCCCCCTGTTTGAGGAGGCATACTTCGTCATGCGGCGGGACGCGGACAGGCTGGAGGCCGACCGCCCGGATATGCTGTGGGAGGCCAACCGTATCATTGAAGGTTCCCTTCCCTGCTCCCAGGAGGACGGGCGGAGACGTATCCCGTGGGATCGAATCGGTCACGGATTGTGGTTTGTTATGGGATGTCTGTTCGGCGGCGGAGCCGTGGGAATCCTGTGGTGGCTGATGTAAAGGTAAGCAATATGCCTGTCCAAGGAGGTATCCTGCGGATAAAGATGATAAGATTAAACAAACTTTAGCGGGAGGGCCAAAAGCCTGTTGACAGAACCGTTCTTTTCGTGTATAATATAAAAGATGTTTGTGTTCGGACGTCCCCGTACTGCATGAAAGGGGACAAAACGCGGAGATCACAATGGTGTGTCGCGTCGGGCGGGTCGTGTTGGCTCGACGCATCTCGGGAGGCACCACACCCTCTTGAGGCACCCTTCGTGATGTGGCGCAAGGCGGCAATTGCCGAATGGCTCCCCCGGAGGAGCCCTGTTTTTGCGCGCTCTGCTCCGCGATCAATCACAGTACATAGCCCCGTGCCTCCTCCGAGGGACGGTGGATTCGTCATGCCAATCTCCGTAAAGCAAGGAGATCTGAATACTGCATTTACAGAAAGGAAAACGGGTATCGATATTTATGAGTGAACCCAATAAGAACAAGAAAAAAACGTCCTCGCAGTCGGATCGCACCGGCCGAGGAAAGGCTCCCCGTACCAAGGGCAGCCGAAACAGCGGTGAATTCCGCATTGGCTCCCGAGACATTCTCGCAACCCCTGAGATTCTCTCTCCCCTCGGATTTGAGGATGACGCCCCCAAAGCCCGTCGGGGGAAAAAGAACGAGCTGACCCCCACCGAGTCCAAGCCCGTTGCCCCTACTCACAACCGCAAGGGCAAGAGGACGGCCGAGGACTTTCTCTCCGAGTTTGAGATGCCTGAAAAGAAATCTGACAGATCCGCCCGAGGCAGAAATGACCAAAAGCCCGTCCGACCCGAGATGACCCCCAAAAGATCCTCCGGGAAGGCCTCCGAAGCGGGGAGCAACATCTCTGCATCCGCCCCCTCCCCGAGCCGCGGCCGCAAGAGTGCGGCTCCATCGTTACCGCCGAAAAATCCATCGTAGTAGCCGCCGATACCGTGGCGACAGATCCGGTCAAAACGGGGCGCAGGACTCCCGCCTCCCCCTTGAAGAAGATTCCCGGCGCCAAGCTCCGCGTGATCCCTCTGGGCGGACTCAATGAGGTGGGTAAAAACATGACCGTGGTGGAGTATGGCGACGACATCATCATCATTGATTGCGGCATCGGCTTTCCCGACGAGGACGAAATGCCCGGCATCGATCTGGTCATTCCCGACGTAACCTATCTGGAGCAGAATCGGAACCGTATCCGCGGTATGGTCATCACCCACGGCCACGAGGATCACATCGGCGCCATTCCCTACATCCTGCAAAAGCTGGATATGCCCATCTACGCCACCCGTTTGGCTCTGGGGATCATCGAAAACAAGCTCCAGGAGCACACCCTCCCTTGGAAGCCCGATCTCCGCTGCGTCACGGCAGGGGACACCGTCCGTCTGGGTGCCTCCTTTACGGTGGAGTTCATCCGCGTCAACCACTCCATCGCCGACGCCTGCGCCCTGGCGATCAATACGCCCCTTGGTATGATGATTCATTCGGGCGACTTCAAGCTGGATCTGACCCCCATCGAAGGGGAGATGATGGACGTCACCCGTCTGGGCGAGCTGGGCCGTGAGGGAGTCCTCCTCCTCATGTGTGAATCCACCAATGCCGAGCGCCCCGGGTATACCCCCTCCGAGACCAAGGTAGGTCAGTCATTGGAGGTCATTTTCACCATGCACCCCGAGCGCCGCATTGTGATCTCCACCTTCTCCTCCAACGTCCACCGCGTTCAGCAGATCATCAACATCTCGGCGCGGCACGGCCGTAAGGTTGCGGTTACGGGTCGAAGCATGATCAACATTGTCTCGGCCGCCGTGGAGCTGGGCTACATGAAGGTGCCCGACGGTGTGCTCATTGATATCGGTGACATCAAGCGCTATAAGCCCGAGGAATTGACGCTCATTACCACAGGCTCCCAAGGCGAGCCTATGTCCGCCCTGTACCGCATGGCCTTCGGAGAGCATTCTCAGGTGTCTCTGGGCTACGGCGACCTGGTGGTGCTGTCCGCCTCCGCCATCCCCGGTAACGAGAAGCTGGTGGGACGTATCATCAACGAGCTTTCCAAGATGGGTGTTACCGTCATCAACGACGCGTCGGTGGAGGTTCACGTGTCAGGGCACGCCTGCCAGGAGGAGCTGAAGCTCATGCAAGGTCTGACCCGTCCCAAGTACTTCATGCCCGTCCACGGCGAATACAAGCATATGGCCGCTAACCGTGACCTGGCCGTCTCCATGGGTGTTCCCCACGAGAACGTCTTCATCTCGGACATCGGCAAGGTACTGGAGATCGACGAGAAGCGGGCCCTTTGGGGCGGCACCGTCCCCGCGGGTGTGGTGCTCATCGACGGTCTGGGTGTGGGCGACGTGGGCAACATCGTCCTGCGCGACAGAAAGCACCTGTCTCAGGACGGTCTCATCGTTGTAGTCGCTACAGTGGACGCGGCCTCCGGTCTCCGCGTGGCCGGCCCCGATATCGTCTCCCGCGGCTTCGTCTACGTACGGGAATCCGAGGAGCTGATGGAGGAGGTCCGCAGGATCGCCGTGGACGCCATCGATATCAGCCTCCGCCGCTCGGGTCTGGACTGGTTTGAAATGAAGGCCGCCATTAAGGATGACATTACCAAATATCTGTACGGTAAGACCAAGCGAAAGCCCATGGTTCTGCCCATTATCATGGACGTTTGACGGCGGCAGGACAGCTCTCCCCCCCAAATTTTTTCGACTGATTTCAAAAAGTTTTTCGGTGATTCATGGCTTGTTCACAAAAAGAACATGAAGTAGAGGTATAATAGTAACATTGTCTGGTTCTATGCCTTGCGGGCCCCTGGGATCAGAACACGCAAAACAATACTCCCGGCCGCCTCACGGCAGGGATAAAAGAAAGGATCTTTCACAATGAACCAGAAAGCAACTACCAAGCGCGCTTTCCCTTACGTCACACTCATTCTGATCGTGACCGTCGTGCTTGTCGTGGCCATTTTGGGCTACACCTTCGTTGACTCCATCGGCATCATCGGCCGCCTGGACAACGCCGCCAAGAGCAACAACATCAAGCTCAACGAAAAGGAGCTGGACGTCTACCGTTACCACGTCGCACAGAACCAGCTCTACTATCAGTACATGTACATTCAGTACGGTATGATGGATGACCCCACCGGCGGCTACGTGAAGAACGGCCTTATGGATGCGGCCACCTTCATCAACTATATGCTCCCCTCCATCAAGGGTGACGCTTCCCTGGATGCCTCCGCTTACGCCTACGCCGAACAGTACCTGACCTACTGCGAGGGCGCTATGGAGGCAGGTCTGTACGAGCAGTACAAGAACGAGACCAAGGCTGACATCGAGACCTACATCAACGATCTGTCCGAGACCGCTGAGGCCATGGGTATTACCCTGCCCGGTTACCTGAAGGACTACGTCGGCACCGGCGTGACCAAGAACGACGTAAAGACCGCCATGGAGTACTACTACATCGGTATCAAGTATGCCGAGAAGCTCCAGGAGGACTACGCCGGCGCTGCGACTCTGGACGATATCAAGAAGCATATCGAGGAGAACAAGGCAAACTTCTACTCCGCCAAGTACACCACCTACAAGCTGGTTACCAGTGACAACGCCGACTTCCTGGCCGCCGTCAAGGCTGCCAAGACCCCCGATGA
>JAFQOC010000405.1 GCA_017420845.1 Clostridia bacterium | reverse complement strand
GGCTTCGCCCCCTTGACCCCCATCGTTGCCGTAGAGGAAACGTGGGTGGCCTCACCCCGATAAACTGCAATTTACAGATCCTGCCGATCAGAGATCGGCGGTCTTCATATACTCCGCTCCGTGGGTCGCGATAAAGGCCTTTCTGGCAGGCAGATCGTCACCCAGCAGGGTATCGAAGATCCGCGCGGTGGCCTCGGCATCGGCGGGGGTGATGGCGATGAGGCGGCGGGTGGCGGGATTCATGGTGGTTTGGCTCATCATCTCGGCGGTGTTCTCGCCCAGACCCTTGGAGCGCTGGATGGTGTACTTGGTCTTACCCAGCTCGCGGAGAATGTCCACCTTCTCAAATTCGTCGTAGGCGAAGTAGGTCTGATCCTTGGTGGTGATCTCAAAGAGGGGGGATTCGGCGATGAAGACCCGTCCCTCGGCCAGCAGGGTGGGGAGGAGTCGGTAGAACAGGGTCAGGAGCAGGGTGCGGATCTGGAAGCCGTCCTCGTCGGCATCGGTACAGAGAATGATCTTGGACCAACGCAGCTGCTCCAGATCGAAGGAGGCCAGATCGCCCTTTTTGGACTTGGCCTTGCCGGTGATCTCCACGCCGCAACCGATGACACGGAGCAGGTCGGTGATGATCTCGCTCTTGAAGATGCGCTCATAGTCGGCCTTCAGGCAGTTCAGGGTCTTACCTCGGACGGGGATGACGGCCTGGAATTCAGCGTTTCGAGCCAACTTGACCGAGGTCAGAGCCGAGTCACCCTCCACGATGTAGAGCTCACGCTTTTCAGGATCCTTGGAGCGACAGCCCACGAACTTCTCTACACGGTTGGCGATGTCGATGGTGCCCGTCAGCTTCTTTTTGAGGTTGAGACGGGTGGTCTCGGCGGTCTCGCGGCTGCGCTTGTTCACCAGAACCTGGTTGACAAAGAGCTCAGCCTCGGTGGGATGCTCGATGAAGAAGATCTCCAGCTGGGCGCGGATGAACTCGTTGAGGGCCTCGTAGATGAAGGTGTTATTGATGGCCTTCTTGGTCTGGTTCTCGTAGGAGGTCTGTGTGGACATGGAGTTGATGACCAGCACCAGACAGTCGGCGATATCGGGGTAGGTGATGCGGGTCTTGGCATCGGCGCCCTTGTATTTGCCCGCGTTTTTCATGTATTTGTCCAGAGCGTAGGCAAAAGCGGACTTTACAGCCTTGTCGGGGGAGCCGCCGTACTCCAGATAGGAGGAGTTGTGGTAGTATTCGGTGAGATGAACCGTGTTGGAGACGCAGAAGGAGATATCCGCTTTCAGTCTGTATTCGGGCTTGTCGGCACGGTCCCGCCCGCGGGTCTCCAGATGCCACAGCACGGGCTGGGTCATGGAGGAGGTGCCCACGATCTCGTTGATGTAATCCGAAATACCGTTGGCGTACAGGAAGGACTGCTCGGTAAAGCTGCCGTCGGGCTGCTGGAGGAAGAGGTCAAAGCGCACACCCGCGTTGACCACGGCCTGACGGTGGAGGGTGTCCACAAAGAACTCCTCGGGAATACTGATATCCGTGAAAACATCCAGATCGGGACGCCAGCGAATGACGGTGCCCGTCCGCTTCTGCTTTGGGGTCAGCTCCTCCTCCCCCAGCTTCTTCTGGGCAGGCTTGCCCTTTTTGAAGGTCATGGTGCGCTTGGTGGTCCCGTCGTAGGAATCCACCGTCATATACTCCGAGGAGTACTGGGTAGCACAGGCACCCAGACCGTTCAGACCCAGAGAGAACTCGTAAGCGGAGGCGTCGTTGTTGTTGTCGTACTTGCCGCCGGCGTAGAGCTCGCAGAAGATGAGCTCCCAGTTCCAGCGCTTTTCCCGTTCGTTCCAGCCCATGGGAACGCCGCGGCCGTGGTCATCCACCTCGATGGAATGATCCTGGAAGTAGGTGATCTTGATGACCGATCCATGACCCTCCTTGGCCTCGTCTACGGAGTTGGAGAGGATCTCAAAGAAGGAATGCTCACAGCCGTCCAGACCGTCGG
>JAFQOC010000404.1 GCA_017420845.1 Clostridia bacterium | reverse complement strand
GGATTTAACGATTTTGTCACATTTAACTTCCTAAAAATGTGACAAAAGGCCCTCCGCAGAAGCGGAGGACCTTGTATCAGTCAGACAAGCAGATCAATCTCTCTTACCCTTGCCGAGGATGAGTGCCGCAGCCGGGATCAGCAGCAGGACGGGCAGGCAAGGCAAGGCAGATCGGCATCCACCCTTGGAGGCATTTCCGTCTCCGGTGGGAGCCTCGGTGGGGGTCTCAACAGGAGTAGACTCGACGGGGGTAGACTCGGCGGGGGTAGACTCATCGGTCTCGTCACCCTCACCCGTAGCAGAGTTAGCGGCGGTGGAGATGTAGCTGTACTTGAAGCGGCCGCCGGGGGCGACGTCGCCCGAGATGTAGAAGTCCAGAATATCGCCGCTGAACTTGGAATAATCTCCCTCGTCGTGGACGTTGTCGGTCCAGGCAAAGTTGACGGTGTAATCGTCACCGGAAAGCCCCAGGTCGGACTTGGCGATCTTGACGGTCATGAATTTGCCGTCCAGCTTATACTCCACATCGGCCACCTTTTCGGTCTTGGAATAATCGTTATCAGCGGTGAACTTCTCCAGAACCAAAGTTTTCTCGGAAGCGGCGGACTTGTTCACTACGAACTCAAAGGTGTTCCAGCCCTGCTTCGTCTGGTCGGTGTCGATGTAGAGGTTCATCCACAAGGAGTCGGTATAGGGGGTGATGTTCTCGTTACACTCCACGAGGAAGTAGACGAACTCGCCGTCCCGGGCGATCTTGGCACCGATGATGTCGTTTCTGCCCGAGGTCTCGGTGTAGTGGTACTCGCCGTAGCCCTTGGCGTCGCGGTCATCGGTGTTGCCGATGTAGGCGGCGTAGTAGGGACCCACGCTTACCCACTGGTCCACGCCCTTAGCCAGGTCGATGGTGGCCTTACCCGTGGGGGTGGGGATGGGACGGGCCCCCTTAAAGCGGCGGACAAAGTTGACCAGCTGGTAGTAGTAATGGTCCTGGAGTGCTCCCTTGGTGGGCTCGATGTCGCGGGAGAACTCGTCGATGAACTGGTCGGGGAAGGCGTTCTCCACGGCGGCGGGGTTGCCCTCGTCCTCGGGCCACTTCTCGTAGCGGCCCGCGATCCACTCGTTCCAGCCCGTGACGAAGACTACCTTGGGATTGACCTCCAGGGCGTACTCCCATTGCTGGGCGAAGTTGTAGCCCCACTTGGAGGCCTCGGCGCCCTCCACCTCAAAGCGGTTCTCATAATCGGTGGTGTAGGAGCGACCGGTAATGTGGTTACCGCTCATAGCGGCCAGCAGGTGGTGCTGATAGTCGTGGTTCTGGGCGATACCAACCGTCATCTGTTCCACGGTGCCCGCCTTCTGCTCCTTCTGGTTCTTGTAGTAGAGCTCCTGGGGGTACATGGAGAGCCAGCCCCAGGTGGCGTATTCGGTCTTCTCGACAAGGTAGCCGGGCTGACCGGGGCGGAAGGTGAAGAAGGAGGAAATCTCCTTGTCGGTGAGGGAGGCGGCGGCATTGAAGCTGTCACCCATGGCCATGAGCATGGGCTTGCGGTCCCAGTAGAACCACAGCTCGGGCCACTTGTTCTGGCGGAATATGTCCAGATAAAGCATCTGCACCTGGGTACGAGTGTACTCCTTATCCCAGAAGGGGAGCATGAAAGAGACCTTGGGGGTCTTCACACCGTCGGCCATGGCATCCGACCAGGTGTTCATGAGGGAGGTGTAGCCGTTGC
>JAFQOC010000403.1 GCA_017420845.1 Clostridia bacterium | reverse complement strand
GTTCCCCGCTCCCGAAATAGGGTGACGGGAACGGGGAGTTCCTGTTTTGAGATAGGCTTGCCGACTGAATTCTGCCTGTCCTGCCCCATATGTGTCTCGCTGTTTTCGGCTGAGAGCCCATGGGACGGTCACGCCTACCTCTGCGTGATCCGTCTTTCGTGAGTGCCCGACTGCCGGGAAGGCCGATACCGGCGGACGCGCAGGAGAGGTAAGGAGCGGTACATTCGCAACGGTATGTTGACGGCAGCATCATACCCGCCTGGCCTACGGTTTTTCCCGAGCCGCAAGCCAAAATCCACACAGGAGGAAAAGTGTAATGAGGGAAAAGAAATTCACACGGATCGTAGCGTTTCTGCTTTGCCTGACCATGCTGATCGGCAACGTAGTCGTACTCGCATCCGCTTCGGAAGATCATTCCGGAGATTCGATCACCGACGTAACCCTGGAAGAGCTCCGTGAGTTGCTCAACGCAATCTCTTACGAAGAGTATTCCGAGAAGAACGCCGACGTGAAGGGAGCAAAAGAGACCATCCAGGTTCCCATTGATCAGTTCGTCGCGGACGGCGATGGCTTCAAGATGGAGAGCAAGGGCGGCGTTCAGGCTCTGTACACTCCGGCAACCGGCTCCGTCTCCTGGACCGTTGACGTCCCCGAGACCGCCAAGTACGCCATTAAGATCGAGTATTACCCCGACCAGAACCGCTCCACGTCTATCGAGCGTATTCTGAAGATTAACGACAAGGTGCCCTTCTCCGAGGCCCGCTTCCTGACCCTGCCCAAGCGTTGGGTCAACAACTACGTGGACTTCGAGATCGACTCTTCCCTGGTCTCCGAGGCCAAGGCAGTGGGCTATGAGGTTATTGAGAAGGACGGCAAGTCTTACATCACCTTCCCTGATTTCGTGACTCAGGAGATGTCCGAGTTCGCCGACGAGTACGGCGTTCGCTTCTTCCAGCGCGACATCACCAGAAACGAGATCAGACCCACCACCACCGACGAGCCCGAATGGATGACCTATTATTTGAAGGATTCCAGCGGCTACTACACCGAGAACTTCGAGTTCGTGCTGAACGCCGGTGCCAACAAGATCACCCTTGAGGGCCAGAACGAGCCCATGTCCATCAAGGCCATCACCCTGTATCCTCTTGCGGACATCATTCCCTACGAGATGTACATCGCGCGGCACGCCGGTGTGCCCGCAGGTCAGGATACCATCAAGATCGAGGCCGAGCTGGCAACCATCATGTCCAACAAGACCATCTACCCCGTGGAGGACCGCTCCTGCGCCATCAACTCTCCCACCGATACCACCTGCTCGGTGCTGAACACCATCGGCGGCGACAAGTGGGCTACGGCCGGTCAGTGGGTGGAGTACCGCTTCAAGGTCTCCTCCTCCGGTATGTACGACATCGTCGCCCGCTTCCGTCAGGACGTGCTGGACGGTATGTCTACCTGCCGTTCCATGTACCTCTACTCTGAGGGCCTTGCCGAGGACGCTAAGGGCTACTACAACGGCGCTCCCTTTGAGGA
The DNA here is from genome assembly GCA_017420845.1 of Clostridia bacterium. Taxonomy (GTDB): domain Bacteria; phylum Bacillota; class Clostridia; order Oscillospirales; family CAG-272; genus CAMEON01. The sequence continues at coordinate 14,435 of JAFQOC010000403.1, read as the reverse complement.
GGCGCTGAAGCTGGCTTACGACTACTCCGCCGAGTGGCAGGTCACCCCCCTGGCAACCGGTAAGGAGGACACCAACGGCGACGGTAAGATCGATAAGAAGGATCAGCAGAAGTCCTTCCAGGTCTACCTGGAGAAGGACGTGGTCTACACCATCCGCCTGGAGGTCACTCTCGGTAAGATGGGTGACGTGGTCCGCCGCGTGACCGACATTCTGAACTCGGTCAACAAGGACTATCTGGACATCATCAAGCTGACGGGTATCTCCCCTGACCAGTACCGCGACTACGGCTTCTCTCAGGTTATGCCCGACGTTATGGTGGACATGGTCATCCAGTCCCAGAACCTCTACGATCTGGCCGATGAGCTGACCCTCATCGCCGGTGAGAAGTCCTCCAACGTGGCAACCCTGGAAAAGGTCGCCCGTCTGCTGGACGAGATGGGTAAGGATGACGATGAGGTGGCAAAGAACTTGGCCAACCTCAAGTCCTACATCGGTACCCTGGGTACCTTCCTGTCCGACGCCCAGACTCAGCCCCTGCAGCTGGACTACATCCAGATCCAGCCCGCCAACACCGAGCTGCCCAAGGCAACTCCTAACTTCTTCCAGACCTTCATCCATGAGGTCAAGGGCTTCTGGCAGTCCTTCTGGCGTGACTACAACAGCATGGGTGCTCTGGAGGAGACCGACGAGACCGCTACCGAGGTCTGGCTGGCAACCGCTCGTGACCAGTCCCAGGTTATCCGTAACCTCATCAACAACGACTTCACCCCCAAGACCAACATCGCCATCGACTTGAAGCTGGTCGCCGGCGGTACCCTGCTTCCTTCCATTCTGGCAGGCTCCGGCCCCGACGTCTACTTGGGTCTGGGTCAGGGTGACGTCATCAACTACGCCATCCGTTCCGCTCTTCTGAACATCGAGACCTTTGACGATTTCGAGGAGTATACTACCAATAACTTTAATGAAGCCGCCATGATCGTCCTGGGTATCGAGGACGCCGACGAGCAGATGCACTACTACGGTCTGCCCGAGACACAGGGCTTCCCCATGATGTTCGTTCGTATCGACATTCTGGCTGACCTGGGTCTGGAGGTTCCCAAGACCTGGGATGACCTCATGGCTACCATTCCTACCCTGCAGGCCAACAACATGCAGATCGGTCTTCCTACCGATTATAAGATCTTCCTGTATCAGCAGGGCGGCGACCTCTTCGCTGACGACGGTATGCGCATCAATCTGGATTCCAAGATTGGTCTGGCTTCCTTCGAGAAGATGTGTAACCTCTTCACCATGTACTCCTTCCCCTACCAGTACGACGCGGCCAACCGTTTCCGTACCGGTGAGATGCCCATCCTGCTGGGTGACTACACGGGTCTTTACAACCAGCTGAAGGTCTTCGCAACCGAGATCAACGGTAAGTGGGAGTTCATGCCCCTGCCCGGTGAGATCCGCGGCTACGATGAGAATGGCAAGGCCATCATCAACAACGTGTCCATCTCCGGCGTTTCCGCCTCCGTCATGGTCAAGGGCTGCGACAAGACCGACAGCTCTTGGGAGTTCATGAAGTGTTACACCGGTGAGACCTGCCAGGTCGGCTTCTCCAACGAGATGGTCGCCATCATGGGTCCCTCCGCAAAGCAGGCTGTGGCCAACAAGAACGCTCTGGCTTCTCTGCCTTGGACCACCGCCGAGTATGAGCAGGTTCAGGCTCAGTTCAACAACCTGGGCTCCGTGCCTAACTACCCCGGTGCCTACATCATCGACCGTTACACCAACTTCGCCTTCCTCAGCGCATACAACGATAAGGTCAACCCCTCCGACGCTCTTCTTGCTTACATCAATACCATTAATAAGGAAATCGAGCGTAAGCGCAACGAGTTCAACCTGGAGACCCTGGCCGACAGCGACAACGAGAACCTGCAGTACAAGGATAAGCTCACCAAGCGCCTGGCTCAGATCGAGGAGCTGGTCGGTCTCATGCGTGAGAACAGTCAGTTCAAGGCCGAGTACGAGGCTCTGATGCTTCAGGTCGAAAGCGCCATCAGAAGCGACGACGCTGCCGAGCTTGCCTTCGCCGCCGATGCCGTCAAGGCTCTGTACGACCGGTTGGATCCCGACGGCTCCAAGTTCATTGCCGACAGAACCGAGGTCATGGGCTACGATATGACCGATACCAGCCTCACCAAGGCTGACAAGAAGAAGCTGCGCAACTGCTTCTCCTATGAGGTTTACAGACACACCGAGGAGCTGACCACTCAGCTCAAGTGCATGGTCGGCTTCCTGGAGGATGCTGCCCGCCTGACCGGCGTCTGATCCCCGATCGCGTTCCCATCACTTCAATCTAAATAAGGAGAGAAAGTCAATGGCTACAAAAAAGGCTTCGAAGCAAGCCGCCTCGCGCGAGCTGACCATGGCTCAATGGAAGCTCAAAGAGATCAGACAGAACTGGGTCGCCTACTTCATGGTTGCGCCTTACATGATCCTGTTTACCCTCTTTACCGTCGTGCCGGTCGTGCTGTCCATCGTCATCAGCTTCACAGACTTTAACATGCTGGAGTTCCCCAACATCGTCTGGCTGAAAAACTACGTTACCCTGTTCTTCGATGACGATATCTTCCTCATCGCCATCAAGAACACCTTCATCTTCGCGTGCATTGTAGGCCCCTCGTCCTACATCATGTCCTATCTGGTGGCATGGTTCATCAACGAGCTGCCTCCCAAGATCCGCGCACTGGTTACCCTGGTCTTCTACGCCCCCTCCATCTCGGGTCAGGTCTACCTGATCTGGGGTACCCTGTTCTCCTCCGACTCCTACGGTTGGGCAAACGCCACCCTGGAGAAGCTGGGTATCATCAACGAGCCCATCAACTGGTTCAAGGATGAGACCTACGTTATGCCCCTGTGTATCGTGGTCTCCCTCTGGACCTCCCTCGGCACCTCCTTCCTGGCGTTCATCGCAGGTCTTCAGGGTATCGACAGAGCCCTCTTCGAGGCAGGTGCTGTGGACGGTGTCAAGAACCGTTGGCAGGAGCTCTACTACATCACCCTGCCCTCCATGAAGCCTCAGCTGATGTTCGGTGCAATCATGTCCATCACCGGTGCCTTCGGCTTCGGTGGTATCGTAGACGCCCTGGCAGGCTTCCCCTCGGTCAACTACTGCGCACACACCATCATGCACCATTTGAATGACTATGGTGGAATGCGTTACGAGATCGGTTATTCGTCCGCTATCGCCGTGATTCTGTTCCTTATGATGATCGGTGCCAACATGCTCGTTAAGAGACTTCTGTCGAAGATAGGTAATTGATATGGCAAAATTAAGAACAAGAAAGCATAAGGTCGTCCTCGCCCGCTCCGCGGGCGGCGACGCCGGTATTTCGGTCATCCTTGTCCTTCTGGGCGCGTTCATGTTCCTGCCCATGGTCTACGTTATCATGCAGTCTCTGAAGCCTCTGGATGAGCTCTGGATGTACCCCCCTCGTTTCTACGTTATGTCCCCCACCCTGAAGAACTTCAAGGATCTGTTCACCCTGATGAACATCTCCTGGGTCCCCTTCTCCCGTTACATCTTTAACACCGTTCTGGTGTCTGTGGCAGGTACCGCAGGCCACCTGTTCCTCGCCTCTCTGGCCGCATACTCCCTGGCGAAGATCAAGTTCCCCGGCCGCGACTTCATGTTCCAGACCGTCCAGATGTCCCTGATGTTCAACGCGACCGTTACCGCCATCACCTCCTTCATTCTGATGTCCGCCCTCCACTGGCTGGATACCTACTGGGCTCTGATCGTCCCCGCATGGTGTTCCTCCCTGGGTCTGTACCTCATGAAGCAGTTTATGGATACCAACGTCAACGACTCGGTTCTGGAGTCCGCCCGTTTGGATGGCGCGAGAGAGCTGAAGATCTTCTGGGTCATCGCCATGCCCATGGTTAAGCCCGCATGGCTGACTCTGATCATCTACTCCTTCCAGGGTCTGTGGAACGCAGGCGCGTCCATGTACATCTATTCCGAGCAGTTCAAGTCCTTCAACTACGCAATCGGCCAGATCCTGGCAGGTGGTATCAAGCGTGCGGGTGCGGGTGCTGCTTCCCAGGTGATCATGATGCTGGTCCCCATCATCATCTTCATCATCTCCCAGTCGAACATCATCGAAACGATGGGTTCCTCGGGTATGAAAGACTAATCAGGAGGTATATATAATAATGAAGAAATTCAATAAAATTCTGTGTACCTTCTTTGCGGTTCTGATGGTCATCACCGCGTTCTCCGTAACCGCCGGTGCCAGCTCCGCCTACCAGACCTACACCTACGACGTGTACGGTAATGCCCTGTATTCCCCCGACGCCTACACCGCCATCAAGGCCGTGAACTCGGTGGACATGGGCCTGGAGCTTCCCATCGAGAACCCCGGTGATATGATCACCGACGACGCCGGTAACGTCTATATTGCCGATACCGGTAACAACCGTATCGTGGTCCTTGACCAGTACTACAAGGCCAAGTTCACCATCACCACCTTCTCCAACGACCAGGGTGTTCCCGATAAGCTGACCGCTCCTCAGGGCGTTTTCGTCAGTGAGCCCAACGAAAAGTACGGCAAGCTGATCTGGGTCTGCGACACCGGCTCCAACCGTATCGTTGTCTTCGACGAGGACGGTGAGTTCCAGCGCATCATTGAAGAGCCCGAGTCCTCCCTGTTCGACGAGGAGTCTGTGTATAAGCCCGTGGCTATGGCCGTAGATGCTTACAACCGTCTCTACGTGGTTTCCTCTACCACCTATCAGGGTATCATCGTCATGACCGACGAGGGCGAGTTCACCGGTTTCATTGGTGCTCAGGCCGTTCAGATGACGGCTTGGGAGATCATCTGGCGTCGCTTCCAGACCGATGAGCAGCGTGCCGCTTCCGAGCAGAAGGTCTCCACCGAGTTCAACAACATCGCCATCAACAAGTCCATGAACCTGGTCTACGTGACCACCTCCACCATTGATCCCGGCGCCGTCGAGGGTGCTATCAGGGGCAAGGATAAGACGGGTACCAACTCCCCCGTTAAGCTTCTGAACGCCAACGGTACCGAGATCATGAGACGTAACGGCTTCTGGATGCCCGCCGGTGAGATCGACTACTCCATCCGTTCCACCGATGACATCACCGGTGTTTCCACCATCATCGATGCCGCCGTCGGTCCTGAGAACACTTGGTCCATCATCGACGAGAAGCGTAACCGTATCTACACCTACGACTTCGACGGTAACCTCCTGTTCGCCTTCGGTGACAACGGTACCATGCTGGGCAACCTGGGCTCCATCGAGGCCGTGGCTTACCAGGGCGAGACCATGCTGGTCCTGGATAAGACCAACGATAACATCACCGTCTTCCAGAGAACCGAGTACGGCGACATCCTGCTGGATGCCATCGCCGCCGAGGCCACCCAGGACTTCGATCTGGCCATCAACCTCTGGACCGACGTGCTGAAGCGTAACTCCAACTTTGACTCCGCCTACGTCGGTATCGGCCAGGCTATGTACCGTAACAAGGATTACGCCAACTCTCTGTCCTACTTCGAGTCTGCCTACGACACCGACAACTGGTCCAACTCCTACAAGGAGCTGCGTAAGGAGTGGATGTCCACCTACTTCCTGCTCCTGCTACTCCTCATCGTGGCGTTGATCGTGGCTGTCGTCCTCTTCTTCAAGTGGATGGGCAAGATCAACAAGCGCGTGGCCGTCTCCGGTAAGAAGAGAACCTTCGGTCAGGAGATCGCCTTCGGCTTCCACCTCATTTTCCATCCCTTCGATGGCTTCTGGGATCTGAAGCATGAGAAGAGAGGCTCGGTCCGCGGCGCTGTCTTCTTCATCGTGCTGACCATCGCTACCTTCTACTATCAGGCCATCGGTCAGGGCTATCTGCTTGATCCCTTCGCGAGCTTGGCAAGTGTCTGGGCACAGGTTCTGGGCGTGCTCGTTCCTCTGTTCCTGTTCGTACTGGCTAACTGGTGTCTGACCACTCTGTTTGAGGGTGAGGGCAGCTTCAAGGATATTTTCATCGCTTGCAGCTACTCCCTGCTCCCCATTCCTCTGCTGGTCGTTCCCGTCACCGTTTTCTCCAACTTCTGTATCAGCACCGAGACCGATATCATCGCCTTCATCAGCAGCTTTGCTTTCATCTGGCTGGGGCTCTTGGTGTTCTTCGGAACCATGGTCACCCATGACTACTCCATGGGTAAGAACGTGATCACCGTCCTGGGTACTGTTGTGGGTATGGTGTTCATCATGTTCCTGGCCGTTCTGTTCACCACTCTGGTTGGAAAGATCGTCAGTCTGATTACCAACATCGTTACCGAGATCCAGTACAGACTATAACCTGTAACGCAAATAGGAGATATCGAATATGAATTTTAAGAAAATCATGTCTCTCTTCTTGGCTGTTCTGATGCTGTGCGGCACACTGACCGGTCTGTCGGTGATCCCCGCCTCGGCTGAGGATGCTGCCGGAACGACGACAGGCGCGGAGGAGGAGACCACCCTGGTGGATTACCTCTTCACCGAGCTCTATGCGTCGCCCGAGGAAAAGCTGGCAACCATGAAGCTGATGACCACGAAGGGCAACTACGCGATCTACGCGCTGGAAACCACCGGTGAAGTTGCCGTCAAGGATCTGACCACCGGACAGATCCTGTTCACCAACCCCTATGACGTTGGTTCCGCTGTCGCGTCTGACAGCGTTAAGAACGAGATCATGTCTCAGATCGTGGTCAAGTTCGACGAGAACGGCCGTGAGCGCGAGTACACCAGCTTTGAGTACGCCGCTATGCGCGACCAGATCAAGATCAAGAATATCAAGAACGGTATTCGTGTCGAGTACACCATCGGTCGTGAGGAGGCCAGACGTCTGGTTCCCCGCATGATCAAGAAGGAGCGCTTTGAGGAGCTCATTCAGGCTCCCATGGAGGAGTACTACGGTGTTTCCTACGCGGACGCCCAGATCTTCCGTTACGAGAAGGGCCATCCTCTGGCCTCCGCTTCCTTCTATCTCTGTAAGCAGATGTCCTACTTCGTCTACAAGTCCCTGGACGACTGCTCCTCTGACCGTCTGAAGCAGGACCTGCTGGATGCATTCCCCATCGTCGATAAGATGGATATCTACATCCTGGACAAGGCCGCTACCACCACCGAGATCGAGAAGATCGAGGAGGTCATCAAGACCGCTTGTCCCAACTACTCCTACGAGGAGATGGACTACGACCATCAGCTCACCGAGTACACCGGCGACGAGGAGAACCCTCCCGTCTTTAAGATGGCTCTGGAGTACACCCTGGATGCCGACGGCTTCACGGTCCGTCTGCCCGCCAACGGTATTCGCTTCAACGAGTCCAAGTTCCAGTTGACCAACGTGTCCATTCTGCCTTACATGGGCGCCGGTAACAACGCCTACGAGGGCTACACCTTCTATCCCGACGGCTCCGGCTCTCTGTTCGCCTTTGAGGACCTGGCTGACCAGAACACCTACACCGTGGCTTCCAAGATCTACGGCGTGGACTACGCTTACCACCAGATCTCCGGTACCTACCAGCAGGCAGTCCGCTACCCTGTGTTCGGTATCGTGGAGAACACCAAGTACTACGACTGCATCACCATGAACGAGACCACCGGTGAGGATGAGACCGTTCGTGTCAGCGGCGTGATCTACGACGGTGTCAAGAAGGCCCAGGCAGACGGCGTGACCAGCTCTCCCCTGCTGAAGAAGTACGCCACCCTGGTGAACAACTCCGAGGCCGAGGAGGTCGAGGTCAAGCGCGGCTTCACGGCCATCATCGAGGAAGGCGACGGCCTGACCGAGTTGGTTGCTTACCACGCCGGTGTCCTGTCTCCCTACGACATCGTGAAGATGAACTTCAACCCCCGTCCCAAGGACTCCTACAACATCGCCGACTCCATCTCGGTCGGTACCAACAGCGAGTGGACCGTCGTTTCCAACCGTAAGTACGTTGGTAACTACAAGATCCACTACGTCATGCTGACCGATGAGAATGAGGCTGCCGAGAAGAAGCTGCCCGCCGATAGCTGGTATGAGGCTTCTTGGCTGGGCATGGCTAAGGCATACCGTGACTACCTGGTCAACAAGGGTATCCTGTCCGTTCTGTCCGAAAAGGAGACCACCGGTGACATTCCCCTGTACATCGAGTCCTTCGGCGCCAGCTACTCCATCGAGAAGTTCCTGTCCATCCCCGTGGAGGTCATGAGACCCCTGACCTCTGCTCAGGATGTCATCACCATGTACGAGGAGCTGTCCGACGCCGGTGCCACCAACATCAATTTCAAGCTGACGGGCTACGCCAACGGCGGCTTGCTCTACAGCACCATGCCCTACCGCCTCAAGTGGGAGAAGGCCGTGCAGGAGGACGTCTCCATGCAGGAGCTGTTTGACTACGCCGCCGGTCTCCAGGATGGCGAGATGGGCCTGTTCCCCGAGTTTGAGTTCTCTTACCAGATCTGGTCTGAAATGTTCGACGGCTTCTCCATGAGAAAGCATGCAGTCAGAACCATTGATGACCGTTACACCTTCGAGCGTAAGTACATGGCAACTCAGCAGAGACACTTCGGTATGCTGAAGATGGCCGTTTCTCCCGCTTACTTCGATCACTTCTATGAGAAGCTGATGGATAAATACCTGCAGTATAACAACGTCTCGGGTATTTCGGTCGGTTCTCTGGGTAATGCTTTGAACTCCGACTTTGACGAGGATGAGCCGTACAACCGCGAGGACTCCAAGGGCTTCGTAAACAAGGCTCTGGAGTATATCTCCGGTGCTCAGGACGGCGCTCTCGAGGTCATGGTGGACGGCGGTAATGCCTTCACCTGGCAGTACGCCGACCATATCTTGGGTGCTGCCCTGGATTCCAGCCGCTACATCAAGGCCAGCTACAGCGTTCCCTTCCTGGGCGTTGTGCTCCACGGCTACAAGAGCTTCGCAGGCACTCCTCTGAACATGGAGGGTGATGTGAACTACGCCAAGCTGAAGGCCATTGAGAACGGTGCTTCGGTCTACTTTACCCTCTCCTATCAGAACACGCAGCTTCTGAAGGAGGACAACTTCCTGAGTGAGTACTACTCCATCCGTTACGACATTTGGTTCGATGACGTTGTGGAGATCTACAACGAGCTGAACCGCGAGCTCCAGGACGTTCAGAACAAGCTGATCGTGGATCACCAGTTCCTGTCCGGTATCCGCGTGCCCGATAGCGCCGAGCTGGACCGCGATATCACCCAGGAATTCGAGTCTGTTCTGGATTACCAGATCAACAAGACCGAGTACGAGGAGAAGCAGAAGTCCGAGGCTGTTGCCGATGCTCGTGACAAGATCGCCAGCGTTGAGGTGACAGCAGGGAAGTTCGTCAAGGACTATGTCACCTACTACAGCGGCATTTCCGGTGCTGCCTACATGTACGTCACCGGTGACCGTTCCTTCCAGCGCCGTCTGGCTGCCTACACCGAGGCAAAGGCTTCCTACGATGCCATCATGGCCGAGTTTGAGGCTGCCGATGAAGATCGCAAGAAGGAGCTGGAAAGCGCTCTTACCAATGCCGAGGCTACCGAGAAGCAGACTCTGGGTCAGCTCAGAACCTACATCCGTAACGTGGGCCGCGCTATCCAGACCATTGAGAATCAGTACACCGCTCTGAGCAAGCTCCATCAGGACGCTTTGGACGGATCTCTGCTCATCAAGAGCACCGAGGGCTGCCCTCAGTCCATCATTGATGAGATTGAGGTCCAGCTGGCCGCTACCGAGAAGCTGCTGCAGGAGGAGATGGGCGTCCGCTTTGACTTGACCGTGGACAAGGCAGAGGTCGATACCTTCCTCCGTACCCACATTTCTACTCTCATCTTCTCTACGTACGGTGAGGCTAACCACGCCGCCGCCGGTATCGTGGGCAAGGCCGAGAACCTGTACAAGTTGCTGGCCGCCAAGGAGTACGGCCTGCTGATGTCCGAGCTGGATCTGCTCCGCTACCTGGAGGCCAACGAAAAGCTGACTGACGATGAGCTCATCGCCAAGTACGGTCTGAAGGCCGACAAGTCCTCTGTGGACGGTCTGGTGCTCTTCGTCAAGGAGCTGCTGGGTGAAAAGTACAGCTTCGATCCCATCATTGCCAACATGGAGGGCGGTATCGAGGATAACATCCTGGATTACTTCGTGGCCATGCTGAACACCACCGTCACCGGTCTGAGCGACGGTAGCGTTATCGCTTCCCTGAACTTCGTTCCCACCCGTATCAACGATAACGGCCGCGTGGTGCCCAACACCGCCAACATCAACACCGTTACCAACGACGTCAAGAAGGAGATTGACGCTGTCCTGACCGGCAAGAGCGGTATCATCACCCAGGTTACCGACGGTGATTACACTCTCAGCAAGTACTTCACCGAGGAGCAGATGAACGACCTCGTTGACAAGTGCGCTGAGGTCATCAAGAGCAAGATCCGCACCGAGGACAACCTGACCGTCTCCGCCGATAAGGCTGTTGAGTACGCTACTCCCGATACCATGAAGGACGATCTCCGCGCCTTCATCGAAAGCTACTATTACGACGCTGTTCTCGACATCCTCGCCGCTGACACCGACGCTGAGCTCTACATCCAGACCGTTGCCTCCAAGACCGAGACCAGTATGCAGATGCTGGTGGATCTCCGTATGGATGCGTACGGTGACGTGGATGCTGCCAACAAGTACGAGACCTACGTGAAGCTGATGCTGGCTGACACCGACCTGCAGGGGGCTCTGACGGGTATGAACGATACTCTGAAGACTGCCTACGGTGATCTGTCCGAGGCTCTGACCAACGCATACCTGAAGAACTTCGCTACCGCCGTTCTGGGCAAGGATAAGGCGCCCGCTATCGGCAACTACAACCGTGTCGAGATGGTAGAGGATGCCGAGGCTGAGACCGGCTTCAAGGAGGTCAAGATCAGCCTGAAGACCGAGGTTGCCGAGCTGGTCGATGCTAAGCTGGCTGATGTGACCCTGGACAACATTAATGATCTGGTCGAGGAGGTCAAGGCTCTCCACGCTCTGTATGAGCTGGAGGAGGACTACGACGTCCATGCCCGCTCTGCCGAGTACGTCTACTTCGCATACCTGCAGGTTCTGGCCGCTCAGGAGACAGACAGCTTCTACTACGACGCCCAGATGGCTCAGATGGACGCAACCGTCCGCGCCGAGGTCGCCGAGAAGAACGCCGCTGTCCGGGATGCTCTGCCCGAGGGCTTTACCGTCTACGATCTCTATGCCGAGGTTCTGTCCACTCTGGCTGATCCCGAGGATTCCGTGTATGACTTCGCCGCTGAGGTGGCTTCCAAGATCACCCACGTGGCCGAGGGCAACAACTCCATCGAGGACGACGTGCTGGCTTACTACTGCTACAGCCTGCTCAACAGCTTCGAGGGCTACGACCTGAGCGAGGCTCCCAAGATCTCCATCCCCTCTGACAAGAACTACAAGAACGCAATGACCATCGTTGACGAGCTGCTGACCAAGAGTAAGACCAATCCTCTGATTCCTCAGCTCATCAATAAGGCCAGAGCCGCCGCCGAGAGAGGCGAGATGCCCAACTACGCTTTGAACGCATTCCTGACCGAGGAAGAGATCAACACGTACGTCTATCAGCTGGGTGAGGCTCTGGGTAAGGCTAAGTTCCTGAGCTGCGACTCTGACGACGCCGAGGCTATGGCTCAGGAGATCGCCACTCTGGCTCCTGAGATCCGTGCATATCTGGAGCACGTCTACTACAATGCCGTTCTCGCCAGACTGAATGCGGACAAGGCACCCGCCTTCCACGTTTCCGAGATCTACGGCGAGACCCTGTACTCCTCCGCTATGGGTCTGAAGGACCTGATGTACTACTTCGTCACCGCTACCACCGACCTGACCGAGACCGATATCGATCGTCTGATCGGCACCGGCAGTAGCACCAAGGTGGACGAGGAGACCGAGGAGGAGGCTTCCCGCTACCTGTCCGACGACGGTCGCATCGTATCTGTTACCTACGGTACCAAGAACGCTGACGGCAGTTACACCGCATACAAGACCTTCATCCTGAACTACAACAACTTCTCGGTGAACGTCGATTATGGACCTGAGAATGCTGAGGTCACATACACCATCCCCGCGTATGGTTATGTGGTCGTAATGCACTGATGCGGACCATTAAAGAAAGAGAGGTAACATTATTATGACCAATGAAGCGAAGCTTCAACAGACGGTCAGCGCGCCTAAGACCAAGAAGCGCAAGGTTGCTTCCTTGGACAAGAAAAAGGCACGCGCCGGATGGGTGTTCGTTCTCCCCTTCGTCATCGGCTTCGTTCTCGTTTACCTGCCCATTATCTGGAATTCCATCTTCATGAGCTTCCATAGCCTGCACATCGTGACCGGCGGTGGCTTTACCCTGGAATTTGTGGGTCTCGAGAACTACAGCGATGCCCTGTTTGAAGATCCCGACTTCGTTCAGACCCTCCTTGGGGGTCTGAAGGAGTTGGCCTTCGACATCCCCGCAATCCTGATCTTTTCCCTGTTCATGGCCGTTCTTCTGAACCAGAAGATGGTCGGCCGTGCCGTGTTCCGTGCCATCTTCTTCATTCCCGTTATTCTGTCTACGGGTCTGATGGAGGGTATCGAGGCCAGCAACATTCTGGGTACCATGATGGAAGGCAACGAGTCCATCGACGGTTCCGGCTCCAGTGCCGCGTCGGAGATCGTGTCGGTCATGGATATCGAGAGGCTGTTCTCCTCCATGAAGATCGGTAAGGAGCTGGTCGAGATCGTTGCCAAGATGATTAACGAGATCTACGACATCGTGAACCGTTCCGGTGTCCAGATGCTGATCTTCCTGGCCGGTCTGCAGTCCATTTCCCCCGCCATCTACGAGGCTTGCCGCATTGACGGTTGTACCGCATGGGAGACCTTCTGGAAGATCACCTTCCCCATGATCAGCCCTATGATTCTGGTGAACGGTGTCTACACCATCATCGACTCCTTTACCACCAACTCCAACTCTGTTATGTCCTACATCAACTCGGTCTATCAGGGCTCGGATGGTCAGGTGCTGTCCTCCGCCATGGCATGGATGTACTTCATCATCGTTATGCTGATCCTGGCCGCTGTGGTCGGTATCTTCTCGGCCTTCGTGTTCTACCAGAAGCGTGATTAAGGAGGTATAAAATGGATACGAATATGCAAAATACACCCCGAGTCACGAAAGAATCCAAGAACAAGATCCGTGTTGAGTTCGACCGTACTCCCTTGAAGGAGAGATTGAAGGCTAAGTTCCTGAATCTCTACTTCTTCCAGAGAGTGGCTTGGATGATCTTCCGCATGGTCCTTCTGGTAGGTATTTCCTACGTGGTTCTCTTCCCCTTCATCTCCAAGATCGCCGGTTCCTTCATGGCTCCCGAGGATTTCGTGGACGTTACCGTCCGTCTGATCCCCAAGCACTTCACGCTGGACATCTATAAGGCCGTCCTCTTTGAGCTGGATTACTGGGAAGCATTCACCAATACCCTGCTGATCTCCCTGATCAGCGCCCTTCTGCAGACCTTCATCTGCTGTCTGATCGGTTACGGTCTGGCTAAGTTCCGCTTCAAGGGCAACAGCCTGATCATGATGCTGGTTATCCTGACCATGATCGTGCCTCACCAGACTCTGCAGCTGTCCATGTTCATGGGCTTCCGTTACTTCGATATTCTGGGCATTCTGTCCTTCCTCAGCGGTGGTGCCTCGGTGGGCTTCATGCCCGACAGCTTCAACGAGCTGTTGGCCGGCATCCAGATTTTGAAGCTGGACGACAATGCTCTGGCTCTGACCAATACCTATTGGCCTCTGGTCATCCTGTCGGCTACCGGTCTGGCCTTCAAGAACGGTCTGTACATCTTCATGCTCCGTCAGTTCTTCACCGGCGTGCCGGATGCTCTGGAGGAGTCCGCCTACATCGACGGCTCGGGTGTGTTCCGCACCTTCTTCACCATCATCCTGCCTCTGTCCATCCCTATGATGGTGACCGTGTTCCTGTTCGCGTTCTGCTGGCAGTGGACCGACGACTTCTACACCGAGCTGTTCTTCACCACGTCCAAGATCACCCTGATGCCCGACATCGTGGAGATCCCCACGTCCCTGAAGACCGACTACGCAGGTCAGAATATGTACTATACGGCGATTCGAAACACCTGCGGTATCTGTATCATCGCTCCCCTGGTGATCCTGTACTGCTTCGGCCAGAACTTCCTGGTTCAGGGTATCGAGCGCTCGGGTCTGACCGCAGAGTAATCCCCCATCCTTGGAGCTTTGCTCCGGGTACACAAAAAAAGCGCCACCCGATCCGTCGGGTGGTGCTTTTGTTTCGGAAGAGCTCCGCCGGACGGAGTGATGGTGCCCCGAGGCTCAGGG
>JAFQOC010000402.1 GCA_017420845.1 Clostridia bacterium | reverse complement strand
TCGTAGGTACCCTCGATGGTGTAGGTCTTGGACTCACCAAGGAGAGGATTGACAACCTTGGTAACAGTAACGTTCTTGCCGCTGAACTCGTAGGTAGCGGTGTACTTCAGAACGACAACGTCAACCTCGGCGGAGTAGGTGCCCTTAATGGTCTTGGCGCAGGATGCGAACACAACGGTGACCATCAGCAGAGCCATAACGACTGCCAGAATGCGAACAGACTTCTTCATAATTAAAAAGTCTCCTTTCAGAATGCTTACGGGCGGGTTCCCGTCCGTTCGATCATATTATAGCCGAAAACGGGATTTTTGTCAAGGGCTTTTTCACAAATTTGCAACATTATGGACAAAACTTAATAGAATTAAGACTGTTTGGCCTTGCACTTTGCTATTATTTGGCTTACGATTCTCTCTCCGACAGGACACAGGATCGCAGCGGCGCTGAGGGCGACACAGACGTAGGCGAAGATATTTCCGATAACGCTGTAGACCGTCACACGGTCGGAAAGATAGGCCTGCTCCAGAACAAAGCCCGTCTTGAGAGGATCCAGCTTTTCCAACACCTCTCCTCTGTCGTTGATGACCGAGGACACACCCGTATTGGCCGATCGTACCACCCACCGCCCCGTCTCGATGGCGCGGAGCTGAGATTGGGCGTGGTGCATCCATACGCCCCGGGAGTCGGTGAACCAGGAGTCATTGGTGGAGACCGCCAGGATCTGCGCCCCGTTTCCGATGCTGTCCAGAGCGTTGCACTCATAGATGGAATCGAAGCAAATGAGGGAGCCCACGTTGCCCGGCTCCAGATCGAAGACCACCGAGTCCTCCCCCGCAGGGATATCCTCGGCCAGGGTATTGATCTCGGCCAGCGGGGGGACGAGGGTCATAACCAGTTTACGGAAAGGCACAAACTCACCGAAGGGCACGGGGTTGCGCTTGTTGTAAACGGTATCGTGGACGGTGCCATCGGGGAGGGCCACCACAATGGAGTTGTAGTCGGCCTCACTTCCCTCCTCCACACGGGTGAATAGACCGCAGAGAATGGGCACGCCGCACTCACGGGAGAGGTTTGTCACATACTCCCCCACCCAAGCCTGGCGGTCAATGTTGGCGGGGATGCTGGTCTCAGGCCAGACAATGATATCCGCGCCCTGGACAGCGGCCTCGCGGGAGAGGTCTCCGTAGACCTTCAGTACCTTGTCCATGGTACCCACGCTCCAGTTTTCCAGAGAACCCTTGTTGCCTTGAATGGCAGCGGCCTTGATGGGGGTTCCCGTATCCTTCACGGAAGCCATACGGACGGCCCCAAAGCCCATATTGCCAAAGTACAACCCTGCAGCCAGAGCGGCGCAAAGAACACGCTTGGAGGGGTGGAGAAACAGATACGCCAGAAAGCCGTTGACGGCTACGATGAGGAAAGAGACGAAGTAGGAGCCAAAGATGGCGGCGGATTGGAGATTCAGCACCGTCTCAGCCTGTCCGATGGAAAGTCTTGCCCACGGGACCCCCGACCAGCCGCTGTGGGCCTGCCACCACTCCAGCGCCGTCCAGAGGCATGCAAAGAGGAGGGGATGGAGGACGGTATGCTTCGACAGCCACCTGCCACGCGTAGCCACTCCCATGAGGGGGAACAACAGCGCCGCGCCAAGGGCCTGGAACAGAGATAGACCCAGGCAGGCCACGGTGACTACCACGGCAGAGGCGGCTCTGGTCATACCCGCGAAATCCAAAGGGTACATGTAGAAGAACCAATGGAAATTCACGGCGTAGAAGGGCCAGAAAAACAGCAGGCCGAGTCCGTAAAGACGGCGGTGCTTCACCGTAGGATCGGCGGTCAGGGTAAGGATCACAAGCAGGGCGGGAATGAGGGCGATCCATTCAAAGGCGCCGATCTGCGGGAAAATGATCGTCAAGGCGAAAAGAAGACCGCCCAGGGGGAGGATAAGCCACTTCCACTTGTTCACAAGCTCCCACAGGGTCATAGGACGGCGGGCGGTCATGAATCCTGTCCTCCATTCGGCTTACTGGGCGGCGCGTCCCACTTGGGGACCCCCTTGCCCTTGAGGTCAAAGCCCTTGGTGAACCAGATATCCGCGGGGGGAATGACGAACTCGCGACCGCGGAGGTAGTTGAGGGAGCCCGCGTCCTCGGGGAGGTCGAAGCGGAGGCGGTAGGCGTAGAGGGCCTGGAACTTGTAGCCCGAGCGTTTATCGTCTCGGTTAACGCCGTACTTGCCGTCACCCACCAGCGGGTGGCCGATGTGGGCCATGTGAGCGCGGATCTGGTGGGTGCGGCCCGTGACCAGCTCCACCTCCAAAAGGGAGACGGTATCCTTCCCCTCCCGCCGCTCGCCCAGCACGCGGTACTTGGTGATGATCTCCTTGGCTCCGGGGAAGTCCTTGTCCCGTACCTCCACCATATTCTTGGCGCTGTCCTTGCGGAGGTAGCCGCGGAGGGTAGCCTTTTCCCGCTCCATGTGACCGTGGACCAGGCAGAGGTAGAACTTGGACAGGTGATCCTCGCGGATGACCTCATTCATGTCCCGCAGAGCAGCGGCGTCCTTGGCGGCAATGACCATGCCGCCCGTGTTGCGGTCGATGCGGTTGCAGAGGGCGGGGGCGAAGGACTGCTCGGCGGCGGGATCGTACTCTCCCTTGCCGCAGAGGTAGGCTTGGATGTGCATGATGAGGGTGTTCTCCCCACCCTCAGCGTCGTCGTGGACCAGCACCCCGGGGCGCTTGTTGAGGAGCATGATATGGTCGTCCTCGAAAATAATATCCAGCTTGGGCTTGATAGACGACAAAGCCCCCATATCCTTGGAGGCTGAATCAAAGAATTCATCCTTGATAAAGAGCTGTATCTCGTCGCCCTCTCTGAGAATCTGGCTCTGCTCACAGCGAGCGCGGTTGACCTTGATCTTTTTGGTACGGATGAACTTGTACATAAGCGACTGGGGAAGACCCTTGACGGCCTTGGTGAGGAACTTGTCGAGGCGCTGACCCGCGTCATTTTTCTGAATGGTGATGATGCGCATGGATTCTCCTTGTTTGGGGAATGTTTCAAATTTGGGTTTATCGGCGCGTTGAGTTTCAATTTTTAAGGGGGTGATGGGGGCGAAGCCCCCATCACAAAGCGCAAAGGGGGGCGGTGTCGGAG